>JBKOVX010000134.1:0-5166 GCA_046724115.1 Gemmatimonadota bacterium
CTCATGATCGTCTCGTCGCGCTCCCCGGGGGAACGGAGGAGAAGTCTTACGGTCTCGCGTCTCACCAGCGGATCCGGGCTATCGAGGAATGTCCGCGGCGAAAAGCCAGCCGGCAGGGCGGTGAGTTTGCCGAGGAGCGTCAGCAGCTCTCGTTGTATGATCGGCTCCGCATCGCTGATTCGCGCGGCCACACCCTCCGCAACCCGATCGCCGAGTGATAGCAGTAGATCGTAGAACTGGGATCTCGCCTTGGCATCGTCCAGGACCAAGGCCGCATCGAGGAGGGTTGGTACGGCGTCCGGACCGACCCGTTTCACGATTCTGGTGATGAGAGGCATGTCGAGCCGCGGTTGTCCGAGCAACGACTCGAGCACGCGCTCGCCCTTGAGGAAATCCCAGACTGGTGCGACGGCTTCGGCGCTGGGCGCACGCTCGACAAAGTCGAGGAGCACCGATGCCCGTCCGGCTTTGCACAGATCTCTCATCGCCGAGCGTACCTGTGGTCCCATCGCGCCAACCTCGATAGCGATCTGAACCATTCTTTCCGGCTCGCAGTCCGTCGGCACGGCGCTCTTCGAAGCCTGCTTCTCGCCCGTGCCACGAAGACCCGACATCGATTCCAGCGCTTGGCGATAGGCATCGGGATTTGGGTCGTCGAGCGACCAGTCGTCCACCAATCGGCGCATGACGTCGCGAATCGTCGGGTCCGTCCTGGATCGTGGCCCGCCAGATGACGGATGATGCGCCAGCTTCGCCAACATGCGCAGCATCGAGTGCGACACGGTCTGACCCTCGGCCGCCGACGCCGCTTTCACCAGATCGATCACGGCTTCGACGGTGATTCCCTGCGAGGCGTCGAGCAGGAATCTTCGTCTCTGGGCCTTGTCGCCGCCCATCTCCAGCAGTCGCTCCAGCGTCGACTCCTTGAGGGACCCCACCAATCGCGATACGCGACGCTGCAGGCCCGCGGCCTCGGGGCCCTCGGCTGTCTTGAGCTCTTCGCCGATTTGTAGCAGGTAACCGACGATGACCTGGTCGTAGGCTTCTTCGCGCTGGTGCTCGTCGATGGCGCGGGCAACCGTTGCCGGCTCGAGGGCTGCATTCTCGTCTTCCTCCGAGTGCTTGATCGCCGGATCGGAAGTATCAGAAACGAGAGCCGCGCGGGCGAGACCGATCCAAAGCTGAGTCGCGCGTCCGGCTTTCATTTGATCGGCGGTGGGAACCTCACCAGGCTCGTCTTCGATGAGCTGCAGCCGGTCGTAGGTCAGCGGGAAGAAACGAACGTGGTCCCAGACAGTGGCCAGCCTTTCGGTGTCGTGGCCGATCGGCTTTTCCGCTCGCACTGGATCCACTGCCAGCGCGGCCAGCGCGGCGCCCAGCTCGTCGCGGGTGATCCCGCGAATGAATTTCACCGCGCCGACGTGATGCTCGTGGAGACGCTGGGCCAATTCCTTGAGCACCGGATTCAGCGGATCCGTCGCGACTCCCTCGATGATCAGTTGGCGGCGGGCAACACCGATCGAAAGAGAATCGCGGTCTCCAACGAACAGCGCCGCAATGCGGCTGGCGACGCCGTCAACTGCGACGTCAAGAAGCGGGTGGCTGCTCGGGTAGATCGCGTGCTTGTTGAGGGTGATCGACAGCTCCACCAGGAAGTCAGCCAGCTCGCGCGAGAGCGTGGCCACTCCCGGCTTGGCTGGGGCGGATGGCGCAGAAGGAGCTGCGGGCGCTGTCGGTGTCGGGTTGGTCATTAAGCGTACGAAGACTGCAACGGCTAATTTTTTTACGATGGCGGCTGACCTATACTCGACGCGTTGGCGGGTACTGACGTTACTCGCTTTTTCCGAGTTATTGGGGATGTCGTTGTGGTTTTCGGCGAGTGCGGTGACCCCCCAGCTCCGCTCGATCTGGGGCCTGACCACCGCCGAGGCCGGTTGGCTGACGACGATCGTCCAACTGGGGTTCGTTTGCGGGACGGCCGTCGCCGCCGTTCTCAACCTGGCCGACGTCATCCCCGCGGGCCGGTTTTTCAGCGTTTCAGCCCTCCTGGGGGCCTTGGCGAACGCCACCATCCTGGCTGCGCCCGGCTTCCAGGCTGCCCTGCTGCTTCGTTTCCTGACCGGATTCTTCCTGGCGGGAGTCTACCCGCCGGCCATGAAGATGACTGCCACCTGGTTCAAGGCAGAGCGCGGGCTCGCGATTGGAGTGATCGTAGGGGCTCTGACCGTTGGCAAAGCCACGCCCTATTTGGTGCGGGCGATTCCACACGTCGGAGTCAGGCCGGTGGTCCTGACTTCGAGCGTCGGAGCGGTTATCGCCGCCTTAATCGTGGCGACCACCTATCGAGACGGACCGTTTCCGTTTGCACCACGCCCATTCTCGTGGCATCAGGTCCGGGATGTAGTGAGGGTTCGTGAATGGCGATTGGCGACCGCCAGCTATCTCGGTCACATGTTCGAGCTTTACGCGTTTTGGACCTGGATTCCGGCGTTTCTCGCCGCGAGTGTAGCGGCCAGCGAAAGATTTCGCGCGCCACGACTCATATCGCTGCTGGCATTTACGACTATCGCCATCGGCGGCGCGGGGTCGGTCTGGGGAGGTCTCTTCGCCGACAAGCGTGGACGCGAGCGGCTCGTCTCAATCTCACTGTTCATGAGCGGCACATGCTGCCTGATCAGTGGGCTTCTCTTCGGCGGCCCAATCTGGGTACTCGGCGCACTTTCGATGACATGGGGCTTTTTTGTTATCGCCGACAGCGCTCAATTCAGCACGCTGGTGACGGAGTCCGTACCCGCCCACACCGTGGGCACTGCGCTAACAATCCAGACTTCGGTGGGATTCCTGCTGACCATGCTGCCGATGCAGCTGGTTCCGCTGATCGCCCAGCGATTCGGCTGGCGCTGGGGATTCGTAGTACTTGCTCTTGGTCCCATCGCCGGAATCGCGGCGATACGTAAATTCGCTGCATTACGCGGTTCTGTTGCGAGACGCACCGAGTTGTCTTTATCGATCGAACCCTAACCGGATTAGGCCATGCCCATGTTCAAGGAGTTCAGGGAGTTCCTGCTGAAGCAGAACGTCGTTGCGCTTGCCATCGCTGTCGTAATCGGAGTTGCGTTGAATACGCTGGTCAAGGCAGTCGTAGACGACTTCATCATGCCGATCATTCTGTACGCCATTCCGGGCGGCGACTGGCAAAAAGCGACGTGGTCCATCGGGCCCGTCAAGTTCGGCATCGGTGATTTTCTCGCAGCGGCGATCAACTTCATCGTCGTTGCATTCGTCGCCTGGCGGATATCGAAGATCTTCATCAAGCCGCCCGGAGCAACGAAGAATTGTCCGTTCTGCAAGATGTCGATGGACGGTGGTGCCACGCGCTGCCCGTACTGTACCAGCCAACTAGCCGTTGGCCCAGCCGCGACTTAGCCGGTCGCCGGGTTGGAGAAGCGCAACCCTTATTGGGCGTATCCGAGTGCGGAGCGTACTACGGCCGACAGCGTCTCGCTGGTGAAGGGCTTCTGAAGGTACGGCGTGTGTGCCGCGATTCCCTTTTCAGGGAATACTTCTTCCTTGGGATAGCCGGACATGAACAGCACGCGCATTCCCGGGCTCAGCTCCTTGAGCTCCTCGACCATACCGCGCCCACCCAGGTTCGGCATCGCCACGTCGGTAAGCACGAGGTCGATTTCTCCGACGTGGCCCGCCGCCACCCTCAAAGCAATTGCGCCATCTGATGCCTCGAGAACGCGATAGCCTTTCATCGTCAATATTCTCTTGGCCAGGGTCCGAACGGCCGCTTCATCCTCGACCAGAAGAATCGTTTCGGCAACTCGAGGTGTCTTCTCTGGCGCGGGCCGCGTTTTCGCGGGGGTTTTTCTGCGAAGGTTGGCTTCGGCGAGCTTTGGGTCGAACGGCTCGAGGCGCGACGAAGCGAGCAGCTGCCTGGCGAGGATGGAAGCCCGTTTTGAGGCTCGCTGAATCTCCTCCAACTCCTGTGCGCTGGCAGGGTTCTCGCCGATGGATTCGAGCAGAAATTCCGTGTTGATCTGGATGACTGTGAGGAGATTATTAAGCTCGTGAGCCGCGAAACCGGCTGTTTTGTTTGCCTCTTCGAGATCGCGCGTTCTCGCCGCCAGATCAGCGTCTAATGGCTGCCGCTTCAGCTTGCCCGTGGTGCGTGTGGTCTTTTTCAGGACAGTCGCCCTCACTCAAGTGGAACCCTTGTTACAACCCGAACGCTGGAAATTAACTGGTCTGTGCCATGAGCATTGACTACCGGACGATGATCGAGTCCGCACCCGAAGCGATCATCGTGTACACGCCCCAAAAGT
Organism: Gemmatimonadota bacterium; assembly: GCA_046724115.1. Lineage (GTDB taxonomy): Bacteria > Gemmatimonadota > Gemmatimonadetes > Gemmatimonadales > Gemmatimonadaceae > UBA4720. Next base: position 4,332 of record JBKOVX010000134.1, read on the forward strand.
TCCTCTTCCTGAATGGGTTCGCCGCCAGCCGCCTCGGCGGCGATGTGTCGTCGCTGGTGGGCAAACCGATCATGGAATTCGTCCATCCTGACTCGGTTCAGGTAGTCGTTGAGCGAATCCGGCAACTCATGAAAACCGGAGACGCGGGTCCGCCACTCGAGATGAACTTCGTGTCCAGAACCGGCGAGGTGATGCCGGCCGAAATCGTCTCAGTCCCCATCAACTTCGACGGGCAGCCGGCGCTGCTCGGCCTGATTCGAAATATCAGCCGGCGCGTCGAGGCGGAGCGGGCTCTGCGCGAGAGCGAGGAGAAATTCTCCAACGCGTTCCGACAATCGCCGCACGGAATGGCATTCGTCGACACCGAGGGTCGGTTCATCAAGGCAAACCGGGCGCTGTGCGAGATGCTCGGATATTCGGAGGATGAGCTGCTGAATCTGCGCTTCGTCGACGTCACCCACCCCGACGACGTTGCGGTGGATCTCGAGCAGCTGCAACGACTCGTCGGTCGCGAGATCAGCAGCTATCACCGGATCAAAAGATATGTTCGCAAGGACGGTTCGATGATCTGGATATCGCTCGGCGTCTCGGCCGTTCACGACGCCGCCGGCAGGCCGATTTATTTCATCGGTCAATACCAGGACATCACGGCCCAGCGGGAGAAGGACGAAGCAAGGGCCAACGCACAGCGCCGAGCCGGAATCAACGAGACGACGATCGCCGTCGCGCACGAGCTGAACAATGTGCTGACGGTTTTGATGATGAACGCGGAGCTGCTCGCGAACGATGCGACGCAGGAGGAGATACCGGAGATCGCAGCCGAGATTCTCGTAGC
>JBKOVX010000306.1:0-2014 GCA_046724115.1 Gemmatimonadota bacterium
GTTGTAGATCGAGTCACCGTTCACCGGAGGGCCGATCCCGAGGTGATCCCAGTGAGCGCTGTAGGCGACGTACTCGTCACGCACTTTCGGATCTATTCCACGCACGACTCCAACCACGTTGTTCGAGGACATGTGCCGGAGACTGTTCTGCATCGACGCATCGATGATGATGCCCGTCGATACCGGACGAAAATCGCGAGACTCTGCCTGCTGTCGGAGGGCCGCCATGCTCAATCCAGCCTGGGCGAGCAAGGCGGTCGCAGCGCTGTCGGTGATCCATCCCCGCACGCCGAGCGGCGCTGGAGCGTTGGACGGGCGCGGCAGCAGGCGGTGCTCTACCGAGTTGGAGCCGACGACCACTTGCCATGGATAGCTTGCCGCCGCTGTGGTATGCACGATCAGCATTCCGGCGGCGCCCCGGCGCTCCGCTTCCTCGTATTTGTAGGTCCAGCGGCCGTAGTAGGTCATCGCCTCGCCGCCGAAGAGATTTGGCTCGGACGGTGGGGCGGGCGGATCGTTCACGAGAACGAGAAGAATTTTCCCGCGAACGTCGGAGTCTTTATAGTCGTCCCACTTGTATTCGGGCGCGGTAGCACCGTAGCCAACGAATACCATCTCGCCATGTGCGCTGCTGGCATCCGTTGCGGAGCCTGGCCAGACGACGACATCGTCGGTGAAGCGCAGGTTGGCGTTCGCCTTGCCCGATGCGGTGACCTTGATCGTCTTCGGATCAGCCTTGACGACGTCGATCGGAACCCGCTGGAAGTACGAGCTGTCGCCGACCCCCGGCTTTATCCCGAAGGTCCTTAGCTGGGAAGCGATGTATTCTTCGGCGATTCGGCCGCCCCGCGTTGCGGGGGCCCGGCCTTCAAGCAGGTCGGAAGACAGGAACCGGAGGTGCGCATCTATCTCCTCCGGGGTAATACGAGTAGTGCCGGTTGAAAGGTTAGTTCCAGCACTCTGCGCCTGCGCCGAACTGCCAGCGAGGGAGGGTATTGTGGCAAGAAGGATCGCAGCAATGACACGAATCATCGATTTACTCAGTAAGGTTGATGGACGTCTCTACATTATAGCTTCCCGCATAACCCGATAGCATGGCCCGCACTCCTCGTAATCTCTCGAAAATCTCTCCCGGCAAGCCGCGTCGCAAAACGCACAAGATCGCGCTCGTCCTCGGCGGCGGCGGGCTCAAGGGCTTCGCGCACATCGGTGTCTTTCGCGCTCTCCAGGAGATGGGAATCGAGCCGACGGTCGTCGCCGGGACGAGCATCGGCTCGCTGATCGGGGCCGCCTATTGCCGCGGAATGGACGTTTCGGAGATGGCGGACCGGGCGAGAGCGCTCAAGCGGCGCGATCTCTTTCGTCTGAACCGGATGGGATTCCTCCTGGAGCGTCAACACGCACCGGCGATTTACCTCGAGGAGCCGCTGCGGGAAGTCGTCAAATCAGTATCGACCGAGAAGCGCTTCGATCAGCTCAAAAAGACGTTGCTCGTGAATACTGTCGACATCACACGTGGAACCCAGCTCGTTTGGGGACTGCCCGGATTGCGGCACGTGAGCGTCGCAGATGCGGTGTACGCGTCGTGCGCGCTGCCTGGATTCTACCCACCGGGCTACGTCGACGGGCGACTGTGCGTCGATGGCGGCGTGATCGACAACCTGCCCGTCACGATTGCATCGCTCGGCATGGACGCGGTGATTGCCGTCGATACCGGATCCAGCGACATGGAGCCCGAGAACGACATCGCCACCGCGGGCTTCGGGTCGATCTACATGCGCGCGGCGAACACGATGATGCACGCGCTGCAGCTGGCCCCATTCGGCGGCTGGACACGTCCGCCGATGATTCTGATCAGACCCAAGGTGAGTCACATTGGCTGGTTCAGCTTTTCAAACGCCGACGAATTGGTGGAAGCCGGCTACATGGCCGCGAAGGAGGCGTGCAAGCACTACGAGGAGTGCATCGCCTGGGGGATCGGAGTTTTCCCGCGCCGCGCAATCCAGATCAACGT
>JBKOVX010000455.1:0-4198 GCA_046724115.1 Gemmatimonadota bacterium
GTGCAACTGGCTGACGATTACGCGCTCGGCGCCATTGATGACGAATGTTCCGAGGGGCGTGAGCAACGGAAGCTCACCGAGATAGACTTCCTTCTCGATGATGTTCTTCGGTCTCTTGCCCGCTTCGGTCGTCTCGAAGACGATGAGCTGGAGCGTGGCCTTGAGCGGCGCGCTGTACGTCATGTCGCGCTCGATGCACTCGGCCACGGAGTACTTCGGCTCGCCAAGAGAGTAGCTCTTGAACTCGAGCGAGAAGTTCTCGTGAACGTCGGTTATGGGGAACAGGTCCTTGAAAACGCGCTCGAGTCCAATGTCCTCGCGGTTCTGCGAGGCCGCGTCGAGCTGCAACAGCGACTCGAAGGCGCGGGTCTGGATGTCGAGGAGATGGGGCATCTCCATCCCCTGGTCGAGCTTTGCGAACGAAATCTGCTTCATCAATTCAGGCATGAATCACCTACAGGCACAAATAGCCCCGGCGCCGTCACGCGCGAATTTTTCGCGGATCCGGGTCGGAGCGACTTCAAAACTTCGGTTGTGGTACGTGCGGTTGTGTTCGAGATCATCGGCTGTCGCAGTGAGAGTAACGGCCAGTGGGAGACGGATGAGAGGTGTCGGCGAAGGCAGCGTTCCGCGTAGCGAGAGACTCGCGCGCGCCGTTGCTGTTTGCGCGCGAGGCTCGATGCGTGTAAGCGGATAGCTGCCGTAGCCCGATACCTCTCGTCCGTCGACCGGCGCGATTACTTCACTTCGACAGAGGCACCCTGCTCTTCGAGCTTGGCTTTCATAGCGGCGGCCTCGTCCTTGGAGACGCCGGTCTTGACATCGCTCGGCGCGCCGTCGACGAGATCCTTCGCTTCCTTGAGACCCAGGCCGGTCAGCTCGCGCACGACCTTGATGACCTGAATCTTCTTAGCACCCGCTTCCTTGAGCACGACCTTGAACTCGGTCTGCTCTTCCGCCGCAGCGGCTGGAGCGGCACCAGCACCACCACCCGCGGGGGCGGCTCCGACCGGCGCGGCCGAGATCGTGACGTTGAACTTGCTCTTGAAAGCTTCGACGAGCTCGGAAAGCTCGAGTACCGACATGTTGCCGATCGCTTCGAGAATGTCTTCCTTGCTCATGGTTGCGTTTGCCATTGTTGTTGTTCTCCCGGGGATTTTTTAGGCGCCTTCGCGCTGTGACTTGAGCGCGTCGACCGCGCCAACAAACATGTAAAGAAGCCCGTTGAGCGCGCCGACGAAGGCGGCCATGGGTGCCTGCATGCCGGCTCCAAGATCAGCCAGCATTTGCTCGCGAGACGGAAGCGAAGCGAGACGCTTTAACTGCGCGTTGTCGATCTTCTTGCCCTGGAGCAAGCCGCCTTTGACGGACGGCTTGTCCTCGAACTCCTTCGCGAATTCGGTGAGCACTCTCGCCGCGGAGACCGGATCCTTGCCGACCACGAGGCCGGTCGGACCCTTCAGCGTCTCGCCGACGAGACCACTCTCATTGACTGCACGCAGAGCCAGCGTGTTCTTGATGACCACGTACTCGACGCCGACCCTCTTGAGCCGACGGCGAAGCTCGGTCATCCGCTTGACGTTGAGGCCGGTGAAATCGGTGTAGTAGAGCGACTGCGCGCTCGTGAGTTTATCTCTGAGCTCGGATACGAGCTGTTCCTTCTCTGCTCTCTTCATCGCTCGGTACCCGCGGACCGGTAAGCGGTTATGTCGATACTGACACCAGGCCCCATCGAGCTCGATATCGCGACGTTGCGGATGTAGACGCCCTTCGAAGTGGTTGGCTTCGAGCGGACGATTTGATCCATGAACGCCTTGAAATTCTGCTCCAGCGCTTCGGGCGCGAACGAAACCTTGCCGATGGCAGCGTGCACGTTGCCAGCCTTGTCGACGCGGTACTCGATCTTTCCAGCCTTGGTCTCGCGCACGGCGCGAGTGACGTCGAACGTCACCGTGCCCGCCTTCGGGTTCGGCATCAAGCCGCGCGGGCCGAGGATGCGGCCGAGCGCGCCGAGCTGACCCATCTGGTCAGGCGTGGCGATAAGGACGTCGAAGTCCATCCAGTTTTCCTTGATCTTCGCGATGTACTCTGTGCCGACGTAATCGGCGCCGGCGGCCTCTGCCTCGCGCGCCTTGTCGCCGGCGGCGATGACGAGCACGCGAACCGACTTACCGGTTCCCGCGGGAAGGACGACGGTGCCGCGCACAGCCTGGTCGGCGTGCTTCGGATCGACGCCCAGACGGACGGCAATCTCGACGGTCTCATCGAACTTCGCGAAAGCGTTCGACTTGACGATGTCGATCGCCTGACGCGGCTGATACCGGGTTTCGGGATTCCGCTTCTCGGCGGCGGCGCGGTACTTCTTGCCGTGAACTCTCATCAGTCCTTCACCTCGATCCCCATCGATCTGGCGGCACCGGCGACCATTGCCATTGCCGACTCGATGTTCTCGGTGTTGAGGTCAGGGAGCTTGATCTCGGCGATTTTTCGGATCTGAGCTTTGGTGACCGAACCTACCTTGGCTCGGTTCGGCGTTCCGGATCCCTTCTCGATCCCTGCTTCCTTCTTCAGCAGGACAGCCGCCGGCGGCGTCTTGGTGATGAAAGAAAAGGATTTGTCCGCGTAGATGGTGATCTCGACCGGGAGAATCGTGTCCTGACCCTGCGTCCGAGCGTTGAACTCTTTGCAGAAGGCCATGATGTTGATTCCCTGGGGGCCGAGCGCCGTCCCCACGGGGGGTGCCGGATTCGCCTTGCCTGCAGGTATCTGCAGCTTGACGAAACCAACTGCCTTTTTTGCCATTGTACTCCTCAGTTACTGTCTCGCTACCCACTCAGTGCTGGTACACGGGGGTGCGCGTCTGACTCCCACGATATGATTTGACGTCGTAGTGGTATCCGACGGTGCGCTCCTCGCCTCATCGGCCGCCCCGCGCAAGGGCCATCACCTGCGGCGGGAGTAGCGCCGCTGTGACTCAAGTGCAGCCTGTAAACCTAACCGGTCAGGGTCCGGATTAGTAGCCCTTCAACTGTAAATAGTCTAGCTCAACACTAGTGGGCCGTCCGAAGAGCGAAACCGACACTCTGACCTTGCCCTTGTCCGGCAGGACTTCCTCGACGGTGCCGTTAAAGTCCGTGAAGGGGCCCTCGGTGATCGCCACCGCCTGGCCGACCAGGAATGGGATCTCCTCCTTCACTTCTTCGGGCTCGGAATCGTCGGCGACGCCGAGCAGGCGATTCACTTCCTCGGGACGCAGGGGCTGCGGGAGCCGCTCGTGCCCGACGAACTTGATCACGCCCTGGATGCCGTTGATGGTGTGGGCGGTTTCCTGGTCCATCACCATCTCAACGAGCACGTAGCCCGGGTAGATCTTGCGCTCGACGTTCACCTTCTTGCCGTTCTTGATCTCAACGGCTTCCTGCGTCGGAACGAGGGCCTGACGAATCGCGCGCTCCTCGACGGGGCGCGGATCGGCATCGATCCGGCGCTGGATCAGCGAGCGGACCTTGTTCTCGTGGCCGGAAGTGGTCTGGATTGCATACCAGCGGTGCTCTGCTGAAATCGGCGCAGCCATCATTACTTCCTCGAGAACAGGTTCGGGATTCCCTGCACCAGAATGAGCTGCAGGATCAGGTCGATCACGCCGATGACGGCGCCAATGAACAGCACGAAGATGATGATCTTGATCGTGGTGTCCTTGAGCTGGGCGCGGTCGGGCCAGGTGACCTTGCGCATCTCGTCCTGGACCTCGTGATAGAACTGAATCACGCGTCCGGGGAGGTTGCGGCGCTCGACTACTTCGACCGCCATTACTTCGTTTCCTTATGCAGCTTGTGCGCGTTGCAGCGCGGGCAATACTTCTTCCACTCGACGCGCTCGGGGTGCAAGCGCTTGTTCTTGTCGGTGAAGTAGTTGCGATTCTTACAGGTCTCGCAAGCGAGGATAATCTTTTCGCGGGGCATCTGAGTTTTCCTATGACTTCAAACTGCGGATTTCGGATTTCGGACTAACGGCGTTGCGGAACCGCTGACTAATTACGGATTGGGACACCTACGGCGGACTTCGAGACTGAATTGGTGGGCGATGAGAGGCGGTTCCTTGCTCGCCTCCCCCCTCCCGCCTCCCGCTTCCCGCGTTACTTGAGAATCTTAGTTACTACACCGGCGCCGACGGTTCGGCCGCCTTCACGAATCGCGAA
>JBKOVX010000015.1:0-8176 GCA_046724115.1 Gemmatimonadota bacterium
GTCGGCCGCCAACAGCTTCCACCCCGGGCGTGGAATGAATCCACGTCTGATATCACGACCCAGCTCACGACGGATGGGGATGTTCTGAAGGTTCGGATCACTGGATGAGAGCCGGCCAGTGGAAGCCACGGTCTGATTGTACGAGGTATGGAGACGTCCCGTCTTTGGATTGACCAGCCTCGGCAGCGCATCCAGATAGGTGTTCTCGAGCTTGGAGAGTTCGCGGTATTCCATGAGAAGGGTTGGCAGCACATGACCTTCCTCGGCGAGCTCCGTAAGAACACTGACGTCCGTCGATGGACCGGTGCTGGTTCGCTTCAGCACCGGAAGGTTCAACCTATCAAACAGAATCTCACGGAGCTGCAGATTGGAATTGATGTTGAATTGCGTTCCCGCTGTCTGATATATCTTCTGCTCGACTGCTTCGCGGTTTGCCTGGAACTCCTGCTTGAGCGAGGCGAAGTGGGGCAAATCAATCGTGATCCCCGTCCATTCCATTTCTGCCAGTACGTCGACGAGTGGAATCTCGATTCCATCGAGTAGTCGGCTGAGCTCGTGGGTCTCCAGCTGTGGCTCGAAGATCTCACGAAGCCGGAGCACCATGTCCGCTTCCTCACACGAATAATCGCGAGCCGCTTCGACAGGGCATTCGTCGAAAGGAATCACTGATTTCCCTTTGCCGCAGAGATCAGCGTACGACGTCATGGTGTGCTCGAGGAACTCGAGACTGAGCACGTCGAGCCCGTGCGACCTCCGGCCCGGATCCAGGACATAACTCGCCAGCATTGTATCGAAGTCGAGTCCGGCGAGTTGAATTCCGAGAGTACGCAACAGCAACAGATCGAACTTGGCGTTGTGTGCGGTCTTACGGACGGATGCATCCTCGAGCAGGTCGCGTAGCGGTTTCATCTCCGGCGCGTCGAGGGGCGGAAGATTACGAACGCTCGGCTGACGGCTGTCGCGGAGCATTCTGGCGGCAATGCTCATCGCATCACCGTTCGTCTTCTTTTTCCTGGCGGGCTGTGCCTCAGGAAAGACTTCATCACCTCCGCGAATGAGGCCGCGTTCTTCGGGCGCATCAGTGGCGGACCGATCGCCCGGCACGTCGACGAGCAATTCCCCCTGGCTATTCCTCGGAGTCCGGTGGCGCAGCGGCAGGTAGTAGGCTTCGCCACCCCCGACACCAATCGCAATCGAGATCAGCGAGGAGCGCAGTGGATCGGCCGTCTGCGGGCTGTCAGCATCGACAAAGGCTTCAGTATCGAGCGAGATGAGCCTTGCCTGGCGGGCCCGCTTCACGACCTGTGCGAGGCCATCGAGCGTATCAACTGTTGTGTAGTTGAACTCGTTCTTTGGCTTCTCCTCGACCGGCGCCTGGATAGCCATATCGCGGGCAAGAGCGTGGAACTCCAGATCGATGAAGATGTCCCGCAACCGCGGGTAGTCCGGTTCCCTGACCTTCATCGATTCCAGATCGAGCGACACCGGCAAATCGGCACGAATAGTTACTAATTCCTTCGACAGGCGCGCGTTCTCCGCGTGCTCGAGCAGTGCCTCACGCGGGCGCTTTTTCGTGAGCTCGGGAGCATGCTCGAGAATCGATTCGAGGTGTCCGTACTGCCGCACCAGCTCGGCGGCAGTTTTATCACCAATGCCGCGCACTCCGGGGATGTTGTCGGATGAGTCGCCGACAAGAGCCAGGTAGTCGGTGACAAATTCCGGAGCAACACCGAGCCTCTCGTCGGCATTCTCCGGTCCGACCCAGTGTTCTTCAATATTGGCCGACCCGCCACGCCCAGGGTTCAGTAGCCAGACACCAGGTCTGACGAGCTGCTGAAAATCCTTATCCCCGGAGACGACGACGACGTTGACGTTGGCCTCGACACTCTTCGCCACCAGCGTCCCGATCACGTCGTCCGCTTCATAGCCCGGGAGTGTGATAATCGGAATCCGGTAGGCATCCAGCATCTGACGGATGCGATCCATGCCCCGATCAAAATCGGACTGGAGCTCCTCCGTCAGCTTTTCACGCGTTGCCTTATAGGCTGGATAACGCTCATGCCGGAATGAGAGCCCCGAGTCATGGATCCAGCCTATGTATTCAGGGTGGTGGTTGGCATGGAGTAGCCGCAAAAAGTTCGCGATTCCATAACTGGCGGATGTGTTTTCCCCTTTGCTGGTAGTCAGCGGGCGCGCGATCAGCGCAAAAAAGGCGCGGTAGATGAGCGCGTAACCGTCGACGAGAAAGAGCCGCGGGCTGTCTGGAGCTTTCATAGAGTCAATATAAAACGCCCTCGTCCGGCGCTGAGAACGAGAGCGTCACTGTGTTCGAGATATCTAACCGCGAGTGTTTGACCCCTAGTGCTGTCGCCGCGCCTGCAGGGCAAGAAACTCGGTCTCGCTCGGTCTGGTCAGCCGCCAATGTCCGGTTTCGTCGTAGAAGACCAGCTGCGAGTTGAACTGACGGTACTGCCAGATTTGGATCCGGGTGGCAGATCCCATCTGCGTGGTAGTGATGCTCTGATTCAGGTTCCGCTCAAAGACCTCATCAGGCTCGCCCAGCGAGACGTACACCATTCCACGATCAGACAGCCAGCCGGGATTGCGATCCATACGGAACTGACCGTTCGCGATCTGGATCCGTCCAAAGTATGCCTGAAGGTCCTCATTGGTTGGCGTTTCGGGTACCGGATCTGTAGCACGGAGAAAATCCGCCCAAACCGAAGCACGTCTTTCCGGCGCTGCTGAGCGGAGCGCATTTATCCGCCCAGGAGTGGCAAAGAAACGCAGATATCCCACCATGTCCTCAAATGACATCAGTGGGATGTCCTCTCCGAAGCTCACGAACAATGGAGCCTCGACGCTTCCAGAGCCGTCACGACGTGTAAAAGAGAGCTGCCCCGTCCCGACACCGACTGTGGAGATCGGAACTGAGACTATTCCGCTGAACAGACCACCCCTTCGTGCCAAAGTCGCGGAGTCGCGCCAGAGCTGCGCACCCTTATCGTTCCGAACCACGAAATCAATAGGGAGACGAGTCCCCGGCCCGTATGCTTCGACATAAATCGCCACCGTGCTGTCTCGACCAAATACCGCACTTGAGCGCGGGCTGGCAAGAAGGCTGGGGGCTGAATCGAGCGCGGTTCTACCACTCGCTTCGTAAACCATCACTGGCGTGGAGAGGCGCCCAGCCCCTAGTGAAGGAACTGTAATCGGAGCTTGCTGGGTCGCATTCCGGGAACCGCCAACGTCCCTTACCGTCGCCGAGAGCGTGTACGAACCCGGAGCGACGTGAAAGTAGTGCTGAAAAATTACGCTCTCATCTGACCGGTTGATTTCGCGGAAAGAGCCGACGCGAACGATCTCCATTACGTGGACGCTTGCTGCTTCAACATCTCCGCGTTGAAGCGATAGGCTCACCTCGTAGGGCGCGCGATAACGATCACCCTCTCTGGTAAAGGTGAGAGCCCGGTTTGGAAGCGAGACACTCACCAACAAAAGGGTCGTGTCCGGAGATCGACTGGCAAAGGCCGAAACCTTTCCGACAAATGCAACCGGACCGGGAGCTGCCATCAGTCCGATCTGTCGATAAAGCTCGCTCATGTCGGGGGGTGGGCTGCCTACAGCCGGAAGGACGCGGGGATTCGGCTCCGGCGTTGCACGCGCGGATGGCGAGCTGCTACAGGCAAGAGACGCTACAGATCCGATAAGGAGTATACCTGAACAAATTCTCGACATAGTCAGCATGAGGGGGAAATACCCTACCCGGCCTTTACAGTTTCTATTAGCTTCGCGGCGTGTCTCGAGAACAGATGGTCGGCACCCCTGTCGCCGGATATACAATCAGAAAGGAGGTAGGCGAAGGGGGGACATCCTCCGTCTACCTTGCTGAGCATCCAAATCATGGCACCGTCGCGCTCAAAGTGCTACGGGAAAAACTCCGCCAGGACAAGACCGCTGTCGCTCGGTTCATTCGTGAAGCCAAGTATGGCGCAAGAGTAAGACACCCGAACGTGGTCGAGACCATCGAAATCGGGCAAGCAGATAACGGGCTGCACTTTCTCGCCATCGAATGGGCTGAGGGAGAGATACTCGAGCGATACGCCAAGCAGAACGCCCCATTGCCGGTTGACGAAGTTGCCTCGATTGTCTCTCAGATAGCAGCCGGTGTTCAGGCCGCGCACGACGCGAGCATCGTTCACCGTGATCTGAAGCCAGAAAACGTCATGTACGATCCGAAGACGCGGCGGGTGAAACTGCTCGACTTCGGAATCGCTACAGACACTCAGGCATCGAGCGACGAGCGTTTGACACGGGCCGGATTTTTTGTCGGCACTCTCATGTATATCGCGCCCGAGGCTTTATCCGGCGAGATCGTTACAGCTGCCGCCGATCAGTACAGCCTGGCGACCATTGCCTACTTCCTTCTCACGCGTTGTTTACCATACACCGCAAAGGCACCACGGGAGATGTTCACTCAACTCCTGACAATGCCTCCCATTCCGTTGAAGGATGCAGGCGAAGAGAATCTCAACTTTACGCCCCAGCTCAATGACGTCGTAATGCGCGCGCTTTCACGTGCGCCTGCTGCCCGTTATCCGAGTGTCCTTGCTTTCGCGAATGCTTTCGCTGAAGCGGCCGCGATACCTCCCGAACAGCCGAACATGCTGGAGAAGTTCAAGGGGCTATTTGGTCGCAACCGGTAAGTCGGCAGGATCAACCGGCAGCCAAAGTGTAAAGGTCGAACCTTTTCCGAGCTCGCTTTCCAGCTCGACCATCCCACCAATCAGCGCAGCAAGCCGGCGCGAGATAGCCAGACCCAAGCCAGTTCCTCTTTCCGCCGAGTTCCCTCGGGGGCCAGCATCAATTTGCTCGAACTCCTCGAAGATACGACTCTGGTTCGCGGGATCGATTCCGATACCGGTGTCAATCACCTGAATGCCAATCCACGGAGTCGATGGATAGGAGCTGCGATCGGAAGCCGTGCCGCTGTCAGGCAAAGAGTCGACGAGTCGTGTGCGAATGACGATCCCGCCTTCGTTCGTATACTTGACCGCGTTTCCCAACAAGTTGACGAGAATCTGCCGCAGATGCGTGGGGTCGGTTCTGATGCGCGGGAGAGCCGCTCCCATGACGAGCGACAGGCTCAGCCCCTTCTCGCTCACCAGCGATTCTATCTCGCTTGCGACATCGAGCACGAATGGCCGCAAATCGATCGTCTCAGTATGAATCTCCAGTCGACCGGCGGCCATTTTCGCCAGATCAAGAACCTGATCCACTAGATGACGGAGGTGATTCGCGGATGCTTCGATGCGTTCGACTGGCTTGACCTGGCGCGGTGCGAGCTCGCCGTAAACCCCTTCCCGTAACAGGTCGACAAAACCGACGATCGCATTGAGCGGCGTCCTGAGCTCGTGAGAGACATTCGCCAGGAATTCGCTCTTCATCCGATTAACACGGAGCAATTCAGAGGAAAGGCGTTCAAGCTCCTTCGATCGCTCTACGAGACTCCGTGCCTGCCGCCGCTCGTGGCGAAGAACCAGGGCAAGGCCAAGCACCGTCGCGAGAGAAATGACCCAACCAACCAAGCCGGTCCAACGATCGATCCCGATCTGCGAAAGAACATGCATTGACTCGAATCATAAGAATCCGTAACCTCCCGCACCATGACCGATGATGAGCGTCTGATCAAGCTGTTGGCGGAACGTTCCACGAAGCGTGGTCAGTTCACTCTCGCATCCGGCAAGAAGTCCGAGTACTACATCGACGCACGTCTAACCACGATGAGCCCTGAGGGCCTTTCACTCATTGGTCGGCTCGCGCTTTCGAAACTTCGTCAGTCTGGGTGGACAGTGGATTCCGTGGGCGGTCTGACGTTGGGTGCAGATCCAATCTCATACGCAATCAGCTATGCGAGTGCCGAGTCTCACTCTCCAGTTCGCGCGTTTACTGTTCGAAAGGAGGCCAAAACTCACGGCACAGGAAGGACAATCGAAGGACCATTCACAAAAACCGATCGCGTAGCAGTAATAGAGGACGTCATCACTACGGGTGGCTCGGCGCTACGCGCGATCGAAGCCGTTCGCGCCGAACAGGGAACCGTCATGGGAGTACTCGCCCTTGTAGATCGCGAAGAGGGTGGGCGCCAGGCGATCGAAGCTGTCGGTGTTCCGGTGATCAGCATGGTCAAGGCCAGTCAGATCATCCGTGCTCTAGGAGCTTAGTTCGCTCGCCGTCTGGTTGTTTCGGTATCCATCCAGGGTACGCTGCCGAAGGCCGGAAAACGCACAGTACATCGACATAGGGAAGGACAAGCTCCGTTCTAAAGAACTGAAGCATTCCCTGACCATCGAAGGTGCTCCTGAATTTTACGGGCGACATCTTCATCACCGTCCGGACATGCCTTCCAAAACTCTGGGGTGAAGAATAGTCCAGGTGGTTGGCAACCCGAGCAACCGACAACCCAGGATTCTCGAACAACCGCGCAGCACGAATCAATCTTGCCAGAGAGAGATACCGCTTGGGCGCTGGTAGCTTCGCGCGGAAAAAACGACTCATGAGGGTGCTTGGCAGAATATTCAGATACCGAGCAAGCTGACGAACTGTCGAAATTCTCGGCGATGAGTCAAACAACAATTCGAAGAATCGCCAGCAATCTTTGGATACACCCGGCAGATCAAGGCTTATCTGGGCGAGAGCCGATCTCTGAAGGTCACTGGATCCCTGCGCAGCGAGCAGGTTTCGTAGCGTTTGCCATCCTGCGGGCATTCTTGCATCGACCAGCGTACGAATTCCCAGCTGACCAAGGGCAAGAGTCGAGTGCGGCGTCGAGTTCTGGGTCTCGGTCAAGAGTGCAACAGCAGGAACTCGCGGGAACTCGCGTACCATCGCCGCTACCCGACTTGAGCTCTGGGAACCATACCTCGTTACCGATATCAAAACGAGGTTGGCTTTCTGCTCTCTCAAGTCCGAGAGAATTTCCTCAAGTGATTCCCTATGGAGAGCGTCGCACAAACCCTGAGCTGCAGCGTCTACACGTGAACGCTCGAGGGGAGTGAGAATGGTCGAGACCGGAGTACGGACAGGACCACGCTTCGAGTCAGCAGGCATATGATCCTCGCGGTTAGGGTGGTAAACCGTTTCCGGCAAGGAAGATTGCATCGACGCGTCAGATCATCGTCACCCGTTACCCACAGTAAAACCTCCGACACTCGACTTTCGTCATTTTGTTATATTGAAACAGGCAAATGGTCGGGCGATCGCGAGTTGGTATCTACTTGATACCAACTCGAGGAAAGTCCGGGCTCCGGTGGACAGGCTGCCAGGTAACCCCTGGGCGTGGGTAGCGTGAGTTGCCCACGACGGATAGTGCCACAGAGAACAGACCGCCATTCTTCGGAACGGCAAGGGTGAAACGGTGGGGTAAGAGCCCACCGCACTCATGGCAACATGAGCGGCATGGCAAACCCCAGCTGGAGCAAGGCCAAATATGCGGCGAGAGGTGTCCACCTCGATCAAGACACCGCGGGTAGGCTGCTAGAGAGTATGGGTGACCATGCTCGTAGAGAAATGATCGTCCGGATTGCCAAAACAATCCGACAGAACCCGGCTTACAGACCATTTGCCGACATAGTGACAACCTCCGATCAGGATGATCGGAGGTTGTTCTTTTCTTCCCAATTCGAAACTTGGAAAGAGCGTTCATAATGCGCCTGCGTGCGCGTCAGTTACTCATTCCTGTATGGATAATTGGTTGTGTAGGGACTCGACCAAAACCGACAGGCACACCGACGCCGGCACCGTCGGTACCATCGCCTATCCCAGGTGGGCCATCATCGTGGACGTTCAGTCCCACATCAGGCACTACTGCTTACCGGGTCTCGCGGAGCGCTACAATCGAGAGCCTCTCAGATTCGGCAAGCCGAAAAGAGAGCTCCACAAATACGACTTACGAATCGATCTCTCTGGTCTCAGCAGGAGATACGATCAATTTTTCTGCGGTGGTGGACACGTTTTCGACAGTTACCCAAGGTGTCGCAAGCTCAATACAAGCTGGTCAGATCCCTTCTCACGTCTCCGGATTTCTCTTCGGAGACAGTCTTGTAGTCTCAAAAGACAGTCTCGCTGAAGGTTGCAATCCGATTGCATCCGCTCTAGTAACCGACGTTCACAACCT
>JBKOVX010000305.1:0-2535 GCA_046724115.1 Gemmatimonadota bacterium
CTGCAGCGCCTCCTGCACCAGAGCCTGCTGGCCCATCGCGCTGCACATGAGAATGCGGGCCGCAGGATCGAGTTGGGTGATCTGCTTCACCGCTTCGATGCCTCCCATCTCGGGCATGATGATGTCCATCGTCACCAGATCCGGCTTGAGCTGCTGGTACTTCTCGACCGCTTGCTTGCCGTTCTCAGCTTCGCCGACGACGGTGAAGCCGGCTTGCGACAGGATGTCGCTGACCATCGTCCGCATGAACACGGCATCGTCACACACCAGCACAGTGCTGCTCACCCTACCTCCCTTGTCCGATGACTTGCTGAACCACGGTTTTTATGTCGAGAACCAGAACCCGCTCGCCTTCAACTTCGATCACACTCGTTACCGCACCCGCCGGCGTCGCGGTATCACCGACCGGTCCGAACTGATCTATTGGCACGTCCTGAATGTCCCGCACGTCGTCGACGCCGAAACCAACCAGGCGCTCCACATAATCGACCAGCAGGATCAACCCGTCCGCGCGCTTGAACGCCGGCTTGCCGAGCGCGGTGCCCCCGTCGACGACGGTCACGATGGTTCCGCGGAGATTGATCAACCCGCAGACCGTATCCGGGGCGCCAGGCAGTCTGGTCATTTCCTGATTCGGAACGATCTCGCGAAAAGCGTCCATTTCGCAGGCGTAGCCGCTTCCGGCGATCTCGAACACGAGCAACCGCCGGGTTGGGACCTGGGGCTCTTCCGCGACTGTCTCCTCAGGCGGAACGGCGACGGCGTCACTCATAGAAGCGGAACGCCACCAGCGGATCGACGCCTGCTGGAAGCGCGTGCTCGCCGGCGATTACGGAGAGCGCGTGCCGCAAATCCTCGGGCAGAGGAGAGCGAAAATCGAGGGGCTTGCCTGTCACTGGGTGATTGAACGCGAGCCAGGCCGCGTGGAGGAAATGGCGCTTGGGAGGAAGTCCGGCCACACGACGTCCTCCGCCCCCTCCATACACGTCATCGCCCATGACAGGATGGCCGATAGACGCGAGATGAACGCGGATTTGGTGAGTCCGTCCGGAATGGAGATGGGCACGAAGAAGGTCCCCCGCATCGAACCGAGCAAGGCGTGTGACGTCGGTCTTGGCCGGCCGACCTTTATTGACGATTGCCATGCGCTTCCGGTCTCGGGGATCACGCGCTATCGGCTTGTCGATAGTCAGCTTATCTGCGTTCAGATGACCCCACGTCATAACCGCGTAGCGCCTGGTCACCCGCCGGGCGGCAATCGCGCCGCTCAAAAGCCGATGAGCCCGGTCGGTTTTAGCCACGATAAGAAGCCCCGACGTCTCCTTATCCAGCCGGTGGACCATCCCCGCCCGCTCCTGCTCGCCTTCCTTCGACAGGGCCCCACCCCGGCCCATCAGAGCGTTCACCAGGGTACCGCTCCAGTTGCCGGGGGCCGGGTGGACCACCATCCCCGCTGGTTTGTCGACGACCAGTAGCGAATCGTCCTCGTAAACGACGCTGATCGGGATGTCTTCCCCAGAGATCGTGCGCTTTTCGACGGTCGGGATCTCTACCCTGACGACCTCTCCCCCCTCTGGCTTGTAGCTCGCTTTCTCGCGCCGCCCGTCGACCAGGACGTGCCCCTGAGCGATCAGGGTCGCGGCCTGGGTGCGTGAAAGCTCGGCCCGCTGGGCGATAAAGAGGTCGAGGCGGACATTGCTGTCCGCCTCGACGGGAAACTCTTTGATGTCGCTCAGGGCTAACTCTCCGCCGGCGTATCCGAAACGGGTGAAGTGCTGACCACGGGCGCCGGAGACCGCTCCTCTCCCCAGAGCACCCAGGCCAGCAGGAACGCTCCGACGCTGACCGCCATGTCCGCCACGTTGAACGTCGGCCAGCGAAGGTCGCCTACGCCGACATCGATGAAATCCACGACACCCGTCGCCGAACGAATCCGGTCGATGAGATTCCCGACGGCGCCACCGCAAACAAGCCCGAGGGCGATCGTGCGCAGGTAGTCCCCCTGCCTCGTCGCCTTGTAAAGCCGACCCAGGATGACTAGCGCGCCCGCGGTGAGCGCCATGAAAATCCAGCGCGAGTAGATCCCCAGATTCAGGCCAAACGCGGCGCCAGGGTTGTAGACGAGCGTCAGTCGAATGTGATTGCCGATGATCTCGTGCGGGATGTGCTGCGGCGATAGCGTCGCCGCGGCGATCAGCTTAGTGACCAGATCGACCGCGACTACGGTTATAAGCGTCCCCCAGAAGAGGGGTGGATTAGGCTTGCCGCTTTCCATCTTCTTCGCGCTGCTTGCACTCGATGCAATACCTGGCGTGGGGCAGCGCGTCGAGACGCTCGAAACTGATATCTCGTCCGCAGTTGTGGCATTTGCCGAACTGCTCGGGATTTCGGTAAAGTCTCCGCAGCGCCTCGTCGATGTGCCAGAGGAAACGACCTTCCTGGCTCGCGAACAAAAACGCCTTCTCGCGCTCCATCGCGTCCGTACCCTGATCGGCCATGTGGAACGAATACGCGCTCAAATCACCGTCGGCGCCC
>JBKOVX010000465.1:0-1811 GCA_046724115.1 Gemmatimonadota bacterium
ACTCAGCGCCTCACCGACTGTGTTCGGGCTGTTTCCTGGCTTCGGCCCGTTCACGCGTCTTCGCCACTCGATCACGCCGTCGATTTCCTACAACTACGCTCCGACCGGCGACATCAGCGACGACTATTTGCGCGCGCTGAACATAACGAGGCAGGGGTACCTGGGCGCGCTCGCTCAAAACAGGATTTCGGTTGGAATCAACACCGTTCTCGAGGCCAAGTTGAAGTCGACCGACACCAGCGCCAACGCCGAACCGAAAAAGATAAAGCTCCTGTCGATGGACTTTACCCCCCTGGCGTACGACTTCGAGCGCGCTCGCAAAACACACAGGTCGGGGTTCGCCACCGACAACATCAGCACAAATCTGGCCTCCGATCTCTTACCAGGGTTCTCGGGCAACATCGCGTATTCCCTCTACCAGGGCGATCTGCAGAGCGATTCGGCCCGCTTCAAGCCTTTCCGAACGTCGATTAACGCCAGCTTAACCCTAAATGCTCAGTCAGGAATTTTTGGTGCGCTAACGCGGATTTTCGGCAGGGCCGTGCCCCCGCAGAATCCTCAGATCGAACGCGTCGAGGCCAGCGCGGACGACGCGCTGGCGAGCGCGACTGCGACGACACCCGTTGCCGGCGTCAGCGCGCGGAATCGGCAGTACTCGATACCACCGACTCAGGGCTGGTCGCTCAGACTCGGCTACTCCGAGACTCGCCAACGACCACCAACCGGCAATGGCACCATACTCGAATTTGATCCCACCGTTCTGTGCGCTCCGGCAATTGCCAATCCGATCGTTTACGCGCAATGCATTCAGCAACAGCAAGCCGTCGTCAACGGCGGGCTGCCACCGGGCTCGACGACCTCGGGCCAGACGTTTGTGCGAATCCCCCCACGCCAGAATCTGGATGCGTCGATGAACTTCCACCTCACTCCAAAGTGGGGTGGAACGTGGTCGACGAACTACGACTTCCAGGCGCACAAGTTCGGAAGCCAGATCGTGACGCTGCAACGCGAGCTGCACGACTGGAAAGCCATCTTTGGCTTCACGCAAGCGCCGAACGGCAACTTCGCGTTCAACTTCTTCATTGCCCTCAACGCGGAGCCCGATCTAAAATTCAACTATGACAAGTCGACGTATCGTCCCGTAACGCGCTGACGTTGCCCACCGGACAGCGGCTCAACATCACCAACGGCGACAGCGCCGCCGGCACCATGAGCGAGGCGGGGATCGAAGGCAAGATCATCGCCTGGCGCGACGTGCTGCACGAGGGACCCGTAGACTCGTCGCTCTCTCTCGAAGACCTCAGCAAACAGCGCGCACGTTTCATCGCCGGCAACAACTGGGACGATTTCGCCCACATCAGCGGCGACTTCACCGACCGCGATCGGGTCATCAGGCAGCTCGACTACTTCGACGAAGTAGTCCTCTGGTTCGAGGATGATCTGTACGATCAGCTGCAGCTGATTCAGCTGCTCGACTTCTTCGGTCGCCCGCCGGCGAAGAACAAGAAGCTTTCTGTCATAGTGGTCGATGGCTACATTCCGCCGCTCACGGTTGCGGAGCTGAAGCAGCTCGAGGCGAAGCGTCCACCGGTTCGCCAGGAGCAGCTCGACCTTGCCCGGCGGGCGTGGAAGGCGTTCGGATCGAAGGATCCCACCTCGATCGAGAAGCTGCTCAACGAGTCGACGTCGGCGCTGCCGTATCTCGCCCGCGCCCTGACGCGTGAGCTGGAGGAATTCCCCTCGACAGTCAACGGGCTCTCCCGCTCCGAGCGTGAAGCACTGACCGCGATCCAGGAAGGACACAACACACC
>JBKOVX010000072.1:0-7798 GCA_046724115.1 Gemmatimonadota bacterium
TCTTTGGTGTGGATACGCAGCTCGTCACTGACGGTACATACTTCGTCGTCGATGGAGCGGACGTGGCCGACTGCCCCGTAGCAGCTGGTGGCTGGAGCGCGCGCCGTACGCTCTATGGAGGAGATCAAGCGAAAGGAGGCGAAGACTTGCGACTCGATCCGTCGGTCGATCCCGCACGAATCCGGGCGTTCTTTGTCCATCCGAACTGGGCGCGCCGCGGATTGGGCCGGCGAATCTATGCAGAGTGCGAGGGGGCTGCGCTGTCGGCAGGCTTCCGGGCCTTCGAGCTGATGGCGACGCTACCCGGCGAGCCGCTTTACTCGGCGCTTGGCTTCAATGCCGTTGAGCGCATTACTGTTAGACTTGGCGATGTCGATGTGCCATTAGTCAAAATGCAGCGGCGCATCGGTCACAAACATCCTGACTCACGATGAGCGAGAAACGAAGGAGAACAATAACCGTCGCCGAACGCAAGTTTGCCGAGAAAGCGGGCGAGCTTGCGAACCTCGACCTGAAGGAAAAGTTTGAGCGCATCTACTCGACCAACCTGTGGTCAGATCCGAAGACACGGTCAGGAACGGGATCGAGCCTGGACTCGACGCGCGCTTTGCGCGCCGAGCTGCCGAAGGCACTCAAGAAACTCGACGCCCAGGTTCTGCTGGACGCGCCCTGCGGCGACTTCACCTGGATGGATCACGTCGACCTTGGCGCCGTCGAGTACATCGGCGGCGACATCGTTCCCGCGATCGTCACCGACAACAAGCGACGCTACGCCAGTGAGTCCCGCAAATTCATCGAGCTCGATCTCACCACGGATCCGCTGCCGCGCGCCGACGTCCTGTTGTGTCGCGATTGTCTGGTTCACCTCTCCTACGCGAACATCCGCGCCGTGCTCGATAACGTTGCGCGATCAAGCATTCGCTACCTTCTCATGACTTCGTTTCCGGGACGCGGCGACAATCGCGATGTTGAGGATGGGAACTGGCGTCCGCTCGACTTCGAGGCGCCGCCGTTTTCGTTTCCGACACCCGTTCTCACCATCCTCGAGGAATGTGAGGAGGAGGGGGGCGCCTACAACGATAAGGCGCTCGTCGCCTGGCGCGTCGCCGACATCCCTTCGGGGAAATAACGGGGCAGGTAGCGCCCCGAACTCCGTCGCAAACTGCGTCACTTGTTGCGTTAGTGCGGCAACGAGCCAGCAAAAATCCAAAGGATACCCCGCTAGAATCGAACAACTCATCGGCAATTCTTTTGCGTTAATAACTCCCAAAAAACACCGGGGGAGTTATGCGGGGTACGCTGGGCCGTGCGAAGCTGGGTTTAGTCGTTGCGTTCTCATTGATCGCGACTGGATGCCTTACCGTCCACGCTTACGATCCCGGCCCAGGGAAACGCGTCACCGCCTTCTTCGCCCAGGACACGTACCCTTCGGGTGGGGCCGTCAACGTCACCATCGCCAACCTGAGCGAGGTCACGCTGTTCTATCCGGACGGCTTCTGCAAAACGGAGCTGCAGCGGAAGGACCCCGCCGGGTGGATGACTGTCTCGAAGCTTTCCAACAAATGCCCCGACGCTCATAACTTCCTCGAGCCCGGCCAAAGCCTGGTGCACCAGTACCAGCTGCCTCCGGGGATCGCTATGGGGATGTACCGGCTGGCCATTCCGATGCCTGTGCCCGAAGAGGCGACGAAGCCCGAGCCCGAGCTCCTCACCCCCGTCTTTACGGTCGCACGATCCTCACTGCCGCAGAATTGATTGCAGCGTGGTGGCGTAAGTACGGCTGGTGGTCAGCCGCGCGCCATTTCGCAGGGTGACGACGTACTCGCCGTGTCCCTGGGGCGCGAGCCGCTCGACCTTGTCCAGATTGACGATCGTCGAACGGTGAATCCGCGCGAATCGACGCGGATCCAGTGACGCCTCGAATTCGCTGAACGAACGGCGCAGCATGTGGGCCTTGCCACCCGCGTGCAGGCGCACGTAGTTGCCCTGCGCATCCGCCCAATCGATGTCGTCCGCGCGGACGAAGTACAAATCTCTGGTGTCACGAATCAGGAACTTCGTCGCGTAAGATCGCTCGGCGCGGAGGGTCTCCAGAAAATCGAGGAGGCCTGGCTCGATTGCGCGCGTAGCACCGTCCGCCCGCCGGTTCTCGGCTTTGTCGATCGCCAGATTGAGACGACTCTGATCTACAGGCTTGAGCACGTAGTCGAGAGCGTTGACGTCGAACGCGCGCAGCGCGAACTCGTCGTGCGCGGTGACGAAGATTATCGCCGAGTTGTGGTGCGCGATCGCTTCCGCGACTTCGATGCCGTCGAGGCCCGGCATCTTGATGTCGAGGAGCACGATGTCCGGCTCGTGTTTCCTGATCGCGTCACGCGCCTCGGCGCCGTTCCGGCATTCGGCGATCAGCTTGCACTCGTGTCGCGTAGCCACCATCCCGCGCAATCGCTCGCGGGCGAGCGGCTCGTCGTCGGCGATGATCACGGAGTAATGGCGCATTCAAGCAGCAGCCGGCGCGCGCTTGAGCGGGATCTCGACGATCACCCGCGAGCCGCGGCTCGATCCGTTCTCGAGGCGAAGTGTTCCGGCACTACCATATAACTCGCTCAGTCTCTTCGCCGTCGTCGACAGGCCGATCCCGGCACCGTTGTTCGTGGCCCCAAGCCCGGCGCCGTCGTCGGCAACCACCAGCTGCAACACATCGTTAGACGCGCGCGCCGAGACATCGAGGTGGCCGGCGTCCGGCTGGTGGGCGAAGCCGTGCTCGAGCGCATTCTCGAGCAGCGGCTGGAGTATGAAGTAGGGAACGGCGGCGTCTCGCACCTCGGGGGAGACCGACCAGCTGACGGTGATGTTCTCGCCCGAGCGCAGGCTCATGATGTCGAGATATCGCCTGGCTAGGCCGAGCTCGGCGTCGAGTGGGATCTCCTCCTTGTCACGCTGCTCCATCACCGCGCGCAACAACTCGGCGAGATTGACGATGGCCTTGTCCGCTCTCGCCGGATCGCGATGGAGCACCGTCGCGATCGCGTTCAGCGTATTGAAGAGGAAGTGGGGATGGAGCTGGGCGCGGAGCGCCTCGAGCTGCATCGCGGAGATGCGGCGCTCGAGCTGGAGCTGGACGCTCTCCCTTTCCTTGAATTGCCGGTAGTACTCGAATCCGTACATGAGGGCGATCGCCGCCCAGAAGATCATCATCTCGACGATGACGTTTCCGGACAGGACGCCGGCGAGCGTGGTGGTATCGTTACCGGAAATCCATTGCTGCAGCGGCAGGAAGATCGCGTACTTGGCGGCGCTGACGACGATGCTGGCGAAGAGAAGTGCGGCGATCGTGGCCGGCCACGATGCGCGGATCGCCTGCAGCCGGCGCACCAGCCACCAGAGAATCGGCAGGAAAATCAGGCACGTATACCAGTCGAACAAGCGTCCGATGATGAGGCCGCTGTACGGCGGGTGAGATCGCCCCTGATAGGCAAACCACGCCACTGTCTGCGTGACAGACAGCAGCGCCAGCACCGTGGTGATGCCGATCAGCGCCGCGGCGATTTTGGCTCTGCTCGCGAACATCGACAAATAAGCTACCGCCGGGGCGGATCATTTTCCCATAGAACGTTCAGGATCCGCCACTGGCCGTTGTATTTGGCCATGTGCATGTAGTCGATCCATGTCGCCGCGCGCACGCGCACACTTGCTGCGCCACCGTAGATGTCCAGAATCTTCACCGAATCTGCGCGCTGCGCGGCAGGGATTCTCGACCCGCCACCCATCCGCGTGCTCTGGACGAGCGTCATCGCGCTCATCTGGATCAAGCGGCTACGACCGGCGGAATCGCTGAACACGTTGCGCTTGGCGAGCTCAGGGTGGAGCGCGCGTTCCATGCGCGGCCCGTCGGCGGCGTACCAGCCATCGATGTAATCCAATGCGGTCGCCCGAATCGCCGCCGAGTCAGCGGCCGATTGGGCGAAGCAGACGACGGAGGGACGAAAAAGTGATGCGACGAAAGCCGCGGCGACGATGAATCGAACCCGCATGGTGACCTCGAGTATGTCAGAGGTTGATGGAGATGGTTACGACGATGCCTGCGCCCAGCGCGGCGCAGGCAATGATGATCTCGGCGAGGAATTGCATTGCTCGCACTCCTGTTGGTGCTAACGAGTCGACAATGCTGGAGCGAGCGCGAGGTTGAAAGCGCTATGTGCCGAGTTGGTCTGGTATGGTGTCGAAGCGGTCCAGCGAGGTGCCGGTAGCAGGGACGAGGTGCGAGGGACGAGGGGCGAGGGCGATTCTACGACGCTAGTACAGCGGCGGCGGTGTCGTGTATCGGCGTTTGAACGCCGGCGGCATCTGCGTAGCGCGATACGGCGCCGCTGAGGATTGCGAGCTCGTTCGGACCGCCCGCTTCCAGATCCAGCAAAAAGCTCGGTTTGGTGCCGGGCGGTAGCCCATCGATCGCGCCGAGCACGCGGGCGGTTTCGTCTTCGGCGAGCGTGATGCCGCGGGCGCGTGCGACGTCGACGACTTCCTGGACCGCGCGCTGGAGCAGGCGGCGGCCGAGCGGCTTCTCACGCAGCGGTCCGACCGGAGAGCGGGCGAGACCACAAGATGCCGCCAGCGCGGCGATGAAGACGAACTTCTCCCACAGGTCGACTTCGATCTGGCTCGACGCGCGTGCGTCGACGCCCGCCTCGCGAAACGCCAACGCGATGCGATTGACGCGATCGGTGAGATGTCCGTCGAGCTCGCCGATGATGACGCTCTGGAACGCGCCGCGTCGCTCGACGACTCCGGGCTTCACCCGTGCAACGCTGATGCGCGTCACCCCGCCAATTATCGCTTCGCGCGGAACGCCGAGCTGGATGAGCCGATCGTTGGTCTCGACGCCATTCAAGAAAGGAACAATGGTCGTGCCTCGCTCGGCCACTTCGCGCACCACGGGCGCGATCGAATCGAGGGCGTAGCTTTTCACTCCGAGAATCGCAAAATCCGCCGGATCCAGCTCGTCGGCTCGGTCGGTCGCCGTAAGTTCGACGATCGACGATCCCTCGGGCGTTCTGATCTCGAGGCCGCGTTCCTTGATGACAGCCAGATTCTCACCACGCGCGTAGAGCGTGACGTCGTGACCCGCGTGCGACAGCTGGCCGCCGTAATAGGCGCCGATCGCGCCGGCTCCGAGGACGATGACTTTCATGGTTTTTCGCGCCGTTGCGCGATGCCCGTCAGGACGAAGCAAGTCGAGCTCGCCTTCGCTACCAGCTTTCCATCTTCATTGGTCACGTCGCACTCGACGTAGCCGACCGTCTTGCCGCGGTTGGCGACCCGCGCCTCCGCGCGCAACATGGACTTCCAGACAGGGCGAAAGAAGTTGATGTTGAGGCTTATGGTAGTGAAGCCATCATCGGGCGCGCACGTGGAGGCGAACGCCATTCCCATCGCCGCATCGGCGAGATCGCACAGAATGCCGCCGTGGACGGTGCCCATGGGGTTATAGTGCTGCGGCCCCGTCTGAAGTGAGCCAACCGCGTGGCCTTCGCCGATGCCCTCGATCTCGAAGCCAATCAGCTCGGCGATCGGCGGCTTCATCTTCAGAACCTTGGCGACGAGCGGGTGCGTCTCGGAAGGATTCGTCATGCGTTTGAAGTTGCGATAGCAGAGCGTTAACCTAGCACAGAATCACGTGACACGTGTCACGATGCGGTCCATAAAAATGCGCGGGAGATCGAGGAATGAAACCAGTGGAGGCCGACGGCACGCACGGTCGCATCCATAAGGTCGTATCGCGAATTCCACGCGGACGCGTGGCGACCTACGGGCAGGTGGCGCGACTCGCAGGTCTGGGCAAACAGGCGCGATTGGTGGGATATGCAATGGCTGCGTTGCCGACGGGAACCCGGGTTCCCTGGCAGCGAGTGGTCAACGCGCAGGGCGCGATCAGTCTTCCCGGCAAAAGCGCCGAGCGGCAGCGAAAGCTGTTGGAGGAGGAAGGCGTGCGGTTCGACGCCCGCGGCCGCATCGATTTCGATCGGTTCCTGTGGCAGCCGAGGACGCGGCCGGATAGCTCCGAATGAGGCTCGATGAACTGGTGCAGGTATCCGCCGCGGTGGCGGCGACGTCCGGTCGTCTCGACAAGATATCGAAGCTGGCTGCGCTGCTGACGCGCGTGTCTCCCGAAGAAGTCCCAATCGCGATTGGATTTCTCATCGGCTGGCCGCGACAAGGGAGGATCGGAGTTGGCTGGGCGACCGTGTCAGCCGCGCGCGAAAGTCCTCCCGCGTCGACGGCCAGCCTCGAGCTCGGCGACGTCGACAAAGTTCTCGACTTGCTGGTGGCTGCGCGGGGCAAGAATTCCGCCGCCACGCGCGCTCGCCTGCTGCGCGACATGTTCTCCCTCGCGACTCGGGAGGAGCAGAGTTTTCTGGGCAACCTGCTCATTGGTGAAGTGCGACAGGGGGCGCTCGAGGGAGTGTTGCTCGAAGCCATCGCCAAAGCCGCGAGTCTGCCGGCGGATCGCATTCGACGTGCGACGATGATGACCGGAGATCTCGGCACGGTGGCGCGAGCGGCGCTCGGCGAGAATCGGGAGACCGCGCTGGCCGAGTATCAGCTGCAGATCTTCAGGCCGGTGCAGCCGATGCTGGCTGATTCGGCGCCGACGGTTGCCGAGGCGCTCAACGCCGGCAGCCCGGCAGCCATAGAGTGGAAGCTCGATGGGGCACGCATCCAGGTGCATCGCAAGGATGACCGCGTTGCGGTTTACACGCGGAATCTCAACGAAGTCACAGGCGCCGTTCCCGAAGTGGTCGAAGCCGTGAGCGCGTTACCGGGCCGCGAGTTGATTCTGGATGGCGAAGTCATCGCGTTGGCCGCCGACGGCAGGCCGCTCTCATTTCAGGACACAATGCGCCGATTTGGTCGCCGACTCGAAATCATCAAGTTGCGCGAGGAGCTGCCACTGACGCCGTTCTTCTTCGACGTGTTGCTCCAGGACGGCGAGACTTTGGTCGATCAGCCGCTGTCGGCGAGGCTGGAGCGATTGGACACCTTCGTCCCCGAAGCCATGCGCGTGCCGCGGATCGTCACCGAGAGTCCTGACGAAGCCTCGGAATTTCAAAAGGACGCGCTGGCGCGCGGGCACGAGGGAGTGATGGTCAAGCTGATGTCGGCGCCCTACGCTGCCGGTCGTCGCGGCTCGGCGTGGATCAAAGTCAAGGAAGCGAGGACGCTCGATCTCGTCGTGCTGGCGGTCGAATGGGGATCGGGCCGCCGCAAAGGTTGGCTTAGCAACATCCACCTGGGCGCCCGGGATCCGGAGACGGGCGGGTTCGTCATGCTCGGCAAGACCTTCAAGGGAATGACTGACGAGATTCTCGAGTGGCAGACCAGGGAACTGCTCGCGCGAGAAACGCATCGCGACGGACAAGTCGTCCATGTTCGCCCCGAGCTGGTGGTGGAGGTCGCGTTCAATGAAGTGCAGCGCAGCTCGCAGTATCCGGGTGGCGTGACGCTTCGGTTCGCGCGGGTGAAAGGATATCGGCCCGACAAGAAGGCAGCTGAAGCCGACACCATCGACGCGGTCCGCGCGTTCATGCCCGCGGGCTAGTGAGGGGCGGGGGGCGAGGGGCTACGGAAGAGGGAAGAGGGAAGAGGGAAGGGGGTCCCCGCGATGTAGGCCCGTCTCTTAGGCTAAAGCGAGCGCAATGCTGCGATTAACAGCCAGATGGCGCTTGCGAGCAGGAATGGCGCGCTGGTCACGCCGGGCACGCGGCGTCCAAGACGAATTGCCGCGCCGATGTGAAGC
>JBKOVX010000133.1:0-4579 GCA_046724115.1 Gemmatimonadota bacterium
GGTTCAGGGCTGGTACGACAACGAGTGGGGCTATGCCTCGCGCTGCGTCGATCTGCTGCGCTACATGGGACAGCGCCTCTAGTCGATCGAACGATGCCCAAAAAGACAATCCGCGATCTCGATGACGCGGTCGTGAGAGACAGGAGAGCGCTTGTTCGCGTCGACTTCAACGTTCCGCTCGACGATGACGGCAGAATCACCGACGACACGCGGATTCGCGCGTCGCTGCCCACCATCGAATTGTTGCTGGAGCGGAGAGCGCGTCCGGTAATCCTGTCGCACCTCGGCCGTCCGAAAGGGAAGCCGGACCCGAAATACTCGCTGCAGCCGGTGTCGAAGCGGCTCGAGGAGCTGACCGGCCGCCCAGTGATTTTCGTCGAGAGCACGGATTCCGACGAGGCACTTCAGGCATGTCAGGATCTCAAGACGGGCGAGATACTGCTGCTCGAGAACACGCGCTTCCTCGGCGGCGAGGAAAAGAACGACGAACGACTGGCCCGGTCGCTGGCGGAGCTGGGCGACTTCTTCGTCAACGATGCCTTCGGTTCGGCGCACCGCGCGCACGCGTCGACTGTCGGTGTCGCGGAGCACCTGCGTCCGGCAGTTGCCGGATTGTTGATGCAGACGGAGCTCGACTACCTGGGTGGCGCGCTGGCGAATCCGGCGCGGCCCTTCGTCGCGATTCTGGGCGGCGCAAAGATCTCTGGCAAGATCGATGTGATCGAGCAGCTGCTGCCGAAAGTCGACGGGCTGCTCGTAGGCGGCGCGATGGCTTGCACGTTCTATCGCGCGATGGGGCTGGAGACGGGCAAGTCGCTGGTCGAAGAAGATCGAGTGCCGATGGCGAAAGATCTTCTCGAGCGCGGCGGGATGCGGCTCACGCTTCCTCACGACGCGATGGTGGCGCCGTCACTCGACCGCCCGAACGAAGCCAAGGCAGTCTCACGAAACGCGATCCCGAAGGATCAGGCGATGTTCGACATCGGGCCCCAGTCGGCGGCTTCGTTCTCTCGCGCGATCGCCTCGGCTAAGACAGTAATCTGGAACGGGCCGATGGGTGTGTTCGAGACACCCCCGTTCGACAAAGGCACCCGCGCCATCGCTGAGGCGATGGCGGCAGCAACGGCGAAAGGGACGGTCACCATCGTCGGCGGCGGAGATTCAGCAGCCGCAGTGAGCGAGGCGGGACTCGAAAAAAAAATGAGTCACGTCTCGACTGGCGGCGGCGCGTCGCTCGAGTTTCTCGAGGGCAAGAAACTGCCGGGAGTGGAAATCCTCGACGAGGCGAACTGAGTGAAGCGTCGCGTTCTCGCCGCCAACTGGAAGATGCACAACGGTCCAACGGCCGCAGCGGCGTTCATGGACGAGTTCCTCACCGACTACGAGAGCAGCAACGATCGAACGATCGTGATTTTTCCACCCGCCGTCTCGCTAACCCTGGTCGCCTTAGCCTGCGCAGGTCGTTCCGACCTCAAAGCCGGCATTCAGAACATTCACTGGGCAGAGAAGGGCGCGTTCACCGGAGAGATCTCGGCGCCGTTGGCGAAGGACGCCGGAGCACAGGTCGTGCTGGTCGGGCACTCCGAGCGCAGGCACGTTTTTGGTGAGACCGACGCCCAGTGCGCGAAGAAATGCGAGGCTGCTGCGAAAGCGCATCTCACCTTCATGCTTTGCGTTGGCGAAACGATCCAGCAACGCGAAGCGGGAGAGACGGAATCGCTGGTGACCAGGCAACTCCGTGAGGGGGTGGCGCAAACGCCGAATCTGATCTCGACCGACTTCATGCTCGCATATGAGCCCGTCTGGGCAATCGGTACAGGCCTGACTGCTTCGCCCACAGACGCATCAGCGATTCACACCGTGCTGCGATCGGAGTTACGGCAAATGA
This sequence comes from Gemmatimonadota bacterium, assembly GCA_046724115.1. Lineage (GTDB taxonomy): Bacteria > Gemmatimonadota > Gemmatimonadetes > Gemmatimonadales > Gemmatimonadaceae > UBA4720. The sequence goes on from JBKOVX010000133.1 coordinate 1,889, forward strand.
TCGGAACGAGGGCGAACGACATTCCGATTCTCTACGGCGGGAGTGTAAACCCGGCGAACGCCGAGGGCCTCCTCGCCGCCGACGAAGTCGACGGCCTGCTTTGCGGGGGAGCAAGCGTGGAAGCCTCTTCGTGGCTCAAGATCGCTCAGGCTTGACTGAAATCCTGTCGCCATTGATATTCCATGGCTAGGCTGAACTTTAATTCTATCAATGATTTACACGTTTCTTCTGACTCTGCTGATCATCGATTGCGTCGTCCTGGTGCTTTCCGTCCTGCTGCAGGCTGGAAAGGGCACCGGGCTCGCCGCGAACTTTGGCGGCGCCAGTTCTTCTCCGGACGCTTTCATCGGAATTCGCCAGGCTGGTAATCTCCTCACCAAGGCGAGCTGGTGGAGCGGCGGCATCTTTCTCGGCCTCTGCTTCATCTTGCAGATAATGTCGACGCACACTGCCGCCCCCAGATCCGTTCTCGAGAAGGGGTTGAGCACCCAGCCGACCAACGCGGCGCCTCCTCCGACTTCGGCTCCGGCAGTCCCGCTCGAACCCGCGCCGACGACGACGTCTCCGACGGGGACGCAAGCGACGAAACCTCAACCAACTACGACGAAGAAGTAAGTTGGCCGCCGAGATTCGAAGCATCGAGCCAGGGTTCCTCCTCCTTGAGGACGGAACCCTTTTTCGTGGGCGCATTGCAGGCGGCCGCGAGGGAGCTCCGCTCCCAGCAGTCGCTGAGGTCGTGTTCACGACGAACATGACCGGATACCAGGAGGTGTTTACCGATCCATCGTATCGCGGGCAGATCGTCGTGATGACCGCGCCGCAGATCGGCAACTACGGCGTCAACACGGAGGATCCGGAATCGGGCGCTCCGCAGGTCGCAGGCGTCATCGTTCGCGAGCTGTCCCAGACGTACTCGAATTGGCGCGCCACCGGTGGATTAGGAGATTGGCTTGCCGGGTCTCAAGTACCCATTCTTCAAGATGTTGACACTCGCCGCCTCACGCGACACCTGAGGTCCGTTGGGGTGATGCGCGGCGTCATCGGCCGCGGCGAGCAACCAGACGATGAGAGCAGGGCGGCGCTCGAGGCTTGTCCGTCGATGGTGGGACTCGATCTCGCATCCCGTGTCTCCACCCGCGAGCGGTATACATGGGGCGATCCGCGAGCACGCCACCACATTGTTGCCTACGACTACGGAATCAAGCGCAACATTCTCCGCCTGTTTGCCGAGAACGACTGTCGCGTCACGGTGGTGCCGGCGGATACTTCGGCGGAAGCTGCGCTGGCCGAGGAGCCCGATGGGATCTTCCTCTCGAACGGTCCCGGCGATCCTGAGGCGGTCTCATACGCGCCCGAAATCATTCGCGCGCTGACGTCTAAAGGCGTGCCCACCTTTGGGATATGCCTCGGTCACCAGCTGCTGGGACTGACCTTCGGCGGGTCAACCGCCAAGATGCCCTACGGCCATCGTGGCGGGAACCATCCGGTGAAAGAGGTCGAGACTGGCCGCGTGCTGATTACATCCCAAAACCACGGCTTTGCCGTCGAGGGCGACGACCGCACGGTCAAAGGAGCAAGCGACCTCGAGGTGACGCACGTGAACCTCAATGACGGAACGATCGAAGGGCTTCGCCATAGGGAACTCCCGGTCTTCGGGGTCCAATACCATCCGGAGGCTGCTCCCGGTCCGCACGACGCCCGACCTCTGTTCCAGGAATTCCTGAGCGCGCTCAGGGGAGCGGGCCGAGCCGCACGGTGACAGAAACTTGGCTTGACAGCATATTAGTAAAGTCATAGGTTCAAAGCACTTACGCGCACTTGGCGCGCGTCCATACGGAGTTTCTCAATGACCAAAGCCGACCTCGTCGAGCGCGTCACGGCTCAGATCTCACGCACAGCCGGGCCGATGATTTCGAAGAAGGACTGCGCTCGTGTCGTGGATGCTTTCCTGGAGGCTATCAAGGAATCGCTTCAGGCTCAGGAGAACATCGAGGTGAGGGGATTCGGCACGTTCAAGATCAGGAACCGGAAGACGCGCATGGCGCGTAATCCGCGAACCGGCTCTCCTGTTGAGGTTTCAGCGCGACCCGTCCCGGTGTTCAAGCCATCGAAAGAGCTGCGCGCCCTCGTTGCCGGCGTAGACGTGTCGCAGATGTCGGAAGCATAAGGACTTAGCTTCACGACGGGAGCAGAGCGCACGTGTCCATGGTCACCGTGCAGCTGTTCGCTTCCTACGCCGAGGCGCTCGGCGGCCAGACTTTGGAAATTCCTCTCGATAGCGGCAGCACCGTCGCTGATCTGGTGCGCGGCATCCGCTCCATGCCTGGCGGTCAGTGCCTACCACCGTCTTTGCGCATAGCTGTCAATCTCAAATTCGGCGAACCTGATCAGATTATCGACGGCAACGATGAAATCGCCGCAATTCCCCCGGTCGCCGGCGGATGAAGCGCGTCGCGATCGTCTCGCGCGCGATCGATCCGGCATCGCTGATCGCGGAGATTCAGTCGCCGGAATTCGGCGCGATCTCTCTGTTCGTCGGAACGGTGCGCGACACCAACGACGGCAGATCAGTAAACGCGCTAGACTATTCTGCCTACACAGCAATGGCGGCATCCGAATTGGCCGAGATCGTATCGGAAGCGGGCTCCCGGTTCGATGCTCCAGCGGTCGTCGTCGAGCACAGAATCGGTT
>JBKOVX010000024.1:0-6571 GCA_046724115.1 Gemmatimonadota bacterium
GACATCAGCAACTGGAAGATCCACCGCTTTTACGCTTGGTGCAGCGCTTCTCGTTGGCGCAATCCTGTCGGCTCCAGCGTCAGCACAGAAATCGTCGTCGCCGCTTCCGTTTGATCCGGCTGTCACAGTCGGCACGCTCAGCAACGGGATGCGCTACTACATCCGCGAGAATCACAAGCCGGAAAAACGTGCCGAGCTCCGCCTCGTCGTAAATGCCGGCTCGGTGCTCGAGGATGACGATCAGCGCGGCCTCGCCCACATGGTGGAGCACATGGCGTTCAGGGGGACGAAGAAGTTCGCCAGGAACCAGATCTCCAGCTACCTCGAGTCCGTCGGCATGCGCTACGGCCCCGACATCAACGCCTTCACGAGCTTCGACGAAACGGTTTACGAGATCACGATCCCGACCGACACGGCGGCGATTGTGGACAAGGGCTTCGAGATTCTATCCGAGTGGGCCCACAACGTCGCCTTCGAGCCTTCGCAGATCGAGAAGGAGCGGCCCGTCGTCATCGAAGAGTGGCGCCTGGGGCAGGGCGCCGAGAACAGGATGCAGAACAAGTGGTTCCCGGTGCTGTTCGAGGGTTCCAGGTACGGTGTGCGCGTTCCGATCGGGCTCAAATCGGTGCTCGAGACGTACAAGCCGGAGACGTTGCGCCGCTTCTACGACACCTGGTATCGACCCGACCTGATGGCGGTGGTCGCCGTCGGAGACTTCGACAAAACCAGGATCGAAGGGCTCATCAAACGCCATCTCGGCGGTATTCCCGCCGCGACGAATCCGAAACCGCGGCCGCTGTTTCCGGTCCCGCCGCACGACAGCACTCTCGTTTCCGTCAACAGCGACAAGGAAGCGACTCGATCCGTCATTCGGCTTCTCTACAAGCATCCGAGGCGATTCAACACCACGGAGGCCAGCTATAGGCAACAGCTGGTTGAGCAACTCTTTGGCTCGATGTTCAATGACCGATTCGCGGAGATTACTCAGAAGCCGAATCCGCCGTTCATCAATGCGTCGGCAGTCGAGGGAGAGCTCGTTCGCACGGCAGAATCTTTCTCGCTGACTGCGATAGTCGCCGACAACGGGATTCAACGCGGTCTCAATGCGCTGCTCACCGAGGGCGAGCGCGTCAGACGATTTGGTTTCCTGCAGTCCGAGCTCGATCGCGCCAGGAAAGACATGCAGCGCGGAATCGAGGAGGCTTACGCCGAGCGCGACAAAACCAACTCGAGCGTGTACGCGGCTGACTACGTCACCGCCTATCTCCAATCCGTACCATCGACGAGCATCCAGTACGATCGCGACGCAATCACCAGGCTTCTGCCCGGAATAACACTCGACGAGGTCAACCGCCTCGCCGGCGAGTGGATGACGGATAAGAACCGAGTGCTGGTGACGACCGCACCCGACAAGCCTGGCCTCTCGACACCGGCAGTCGGCGAGTTGTTGCTGGCGTTCGATGCAGTGAAGGGCGCCAATATCACTGCTTATTCAGAGACTGCACCCTCACAAAAGCTCGTGGACAATGACCCGAAGGGCGGCACGGTGGTTTCGGAAAAGAAGGTCAAGGAAATCGGCGTCACAGAGTGGAAGCTCTCGAACGGTGTTCGCGTCCTCCTCAAGCCGACCGATTTCAACGCCGATCAGATCATGTTCACGTCCTACAGTCCGGGCGGCGCCTCACTCCTTCCTGACGCTTCCTTCATCGCCGCCAGTGCGGCGGATCTGATCCCCGCCACCAGTGGAGTCGGTAAGTTCACCGTCATCGATCTCCAGAAGTATCTGGCTGGAAAGCAGGTAACCGTCTATCCGTCGATCGACGACCTGAGCGAAGGCATCTCCGGTAACGCCTCGCAGCGCGACATCGATACGATGTTGCAGTTGATTTACCTGTACTTTACGCAGCCGCGTCTCGACACATCCCTGGTGAATACTTTCATCGGCCGCTTCAAGGGAGTGCTGGCCAATCGCAGCGCCAGCCCCGAAGCAGCGTTCAGTGACACGCTCCAGGTGACGATGGCGCAGCATTCCGTGCGAGAGCAACCAGTCTCGGCGGCGACACTCGATGCGATCGACCCGTTCAAGTCTTTCGACTTCTACAAGGACAGATTCTCGGACGCGAGTGGGTTCACCTTTGTCTTCGTCGGGAATTTCAACACCGATTCGATCAAGCCGCAGATCGCGAAGTGGCTCGGCGCTCTGCCTTCAACCGGCCGTAAGGAGACCTGGCGCGACACGGGCATTCGTCCGCCGACCGGTGTCGTCCAGCGCGTAGTCAAGAAAGGTGCGGAGCCCAAGGCACGCACCGCATTGATCTTCACCGGCCCGTTCGAGTATACGCGGCAAAACCGGTACTATCTGAGCGCTCTCGCCGAGCTCCTCAACATCAAGTTGCGTGAAGCGCTGCGCGAGAATCTCGGCGGAACTTACGGCGTTGGCGTGAATCCCAGCGCTAGCCGCGATCCAAATCCTTCCTATCGCTTCACGATTGGGTTCGGTTCGGCACCCGAGAGGCTCGAGGCGCTGACGCAGGCGGCGCTTGTGCAGATCGACAGCGTGAAGAAGTTCGGGACGACGCCTGAATACCTGACCAAGGTAAAGGAAGCGGCGCTTCGCTCGCGTGAAACAGCCTTGAAACAAAACGGTTACTGGCTCTCGCAGATCACTACCTTCGATCAGGTTGGCTGGCCGCTAGCCGAGATTCCGAATGGCGAGAAGCTGATCTCGGCGCTCACCAGCAACGATTTGCGCAACGCCGCGATCAAGTACTTGCGCACCGACAACTATGTTCGCGTGTCGCTCTACCCGGAGAATTTCTCGGGAGCGGAGACCCGGTAAAGGACTATGGACGACTCGCTTTACTTCACTGAGCAGCACCTCGCGGTCCGCAACATGGTCCGCGAGTTCGCGCGCAGCGAAGTAGCGCCGGTCGCGGCGGAGCTCGATGCCAAGGCAGAGTTCCCCTGGGCCAACATCAAGAAAATGGGAGAGCTTGGCCTGCTCGGCATCCCGTGGCCGGAAGAGCTCGGCGGCGCCGGACTCGATCTATTGAGCTACATGATCGTGATCAACGAAATGGCCAAAGTAGACGCCTCTCATGCGATCACGATCTCGGCGCACACGACTCTTGGCACCTCACCCATCGTCAACTTCGGCACCGCGGCCCAGAGGAAGAAATACGTGCCCCTGCTCGCCAGCGGGAAAGTTCTGGGCGGATTTGGACTCACCGAGCCGAGCGCCGGTAGCGACGCAGCGAGTACCCGATCAACCGCGGTTCGCAAAGGGTCCCATTACGTTCTCAACGGAACGAAAGCCTTCATTACCCACGGTGGCGTAGGGGAAGTCTTCGTCGTCACGGCGGTTACCGAGCCAGGCAAGGGCACAAAAGGGATTAGCTCGTTCATCGTGACGAAGCAGGCGAGCGACCTGGAGAAGTCCGGCGGGATCGGTCATGACGATTCACTGCCCGCGATGCCGGGCTTCCGTTCCGGCAAGAAGGAAGACAAACTCGGCTGGAGAGCGTCAGACACTCGGTCTCTGGTTTTCGAGGACGTCGAAGTGCCGGCCGAGAACCTCCTCGGCGAAGAGGGCGAAGGCTTCAACAACTTCATGCGGACGCTGGACTCGGGTCGTGTCGGCATGGCAGCACTCTCTCTCGGGATCGCGGAAGGCGCGTTCGAGCACGCGCTGCGCTACGCGACCCTGCGGAAGCAGTTCGGACAACCCATCGCCAACTTCCAGGGAATCCAGTTTCAGCTGGCGGACATGGCGACCGAGATCGAAGCAGCGAAGCACTTGATGTTTCACGCAGCATGGCTGGCGCAGCACAGGCAGCCATTCACCAAGCAGGCCGCAATAGCCAAGCTGTACTGCTCCGAGCTGGCGATGCGCACGACGATCAAGGCGATTCAGATTCACGGCGGGTATGGCTACACTAAGGAGTACCCGGTAGAGCGCATGTTCCGCGACGCGAAGATCTGCGAGATCGGTGAGGGCACCTCCGAGATCCAGCGGCTCGTCATCGCTCGAAACCTCCTCAAGGAGCTGGCGGATTGACCTATTCCGAGGTTGCCAAGCGTCTCAGACTTCCACTCGGCTTCATTCTCGGCATTAGCTATCTGATTTTCGCTCGACCCACGCCGCTGACCTTGGCGGTTGGTGGCGCGATCGCGCTGGTCGGCGTCCTCGTCCGCGCCTGGGCGTCGGGGCACATCTCCAAGAACGAACGACTGGCGACGAGTGGTCCCTACGCTCACACGCGAAATCCGTTGTACTTCGGAAGTTTTTTGATCGCGGCGGGATTCGCAGTCGCGGCGCATTGGGCGCTGCTGCTGCTGGTGGTGGCGTTCTTCGTACTTATTTATGCACCGACGATGCAGCGCGAGCGCGCGAACATTGCGGGCAGGTTTCCTGATGCTTACCAAGCCTACGCTGCCAACGTGCCCGCCTTCGTCCCCAGACCGACACCGTGGAAGGCGACACATCCCGACGACGACAACGGCTTCAGCCTCGACCTTTATATGAAGCACGGCGAGTGGAAGGCGGGCCTCACCTACGTGCTCGTGATCGGATGGCTCATCTATCGCACAGTGACGGGAATCTGAGTGAGCAGTCACATATGTGGCGTTTGGGCAATCCACGGAACTCACGATAAGCGCAACTCGTAAGTCGTTGTCGCCGTTGCGGAAACACATAGTGGCTCCGTAGATTGTTCGCACTGACTGTTGCTCCATATGCATGAGGAACCTGTCCGACTCGCGGGTCCTGCAGACATGCGTGATGGAGCGCTGATGGTGAAAAAACTCGAAGAAATCATAACGCGGCCCTGTAGCACGACCGCGCGAACATTTTTGGAACCGTTTCCCACTTCGCTCGCCGAGTCGCCGCGCGAAGAGTGAGACGGGGTATAATGAAAAGAGAAATCCTCATTAACGCGGCTCCGCGCGAAACGCGGATCGCGATTCTGGAGGACGGGAAACTCGTAGAGCTTCTCGTCGATCGTCCAGACAACCGACGCATGGTCGGTGACATTTACTTAGGCCGGGTGGATGCAGTACTCCCCGGAATCCAGGCAGCCTTCGTCGACATCGGCACCGAGAAGAGCGCCTTCCTCCACGCCTCCGATCTAGTCAGAGAAACCGCTGAAGAAGCGGAGGACGAAGACGACGACGAAGAGCAGACCGACGAGCTGCCCGAGAAAAAGAACGGCAATGGCAGCAACGGGAACGGGCGCCGCGCCAAGGCGCCGCTGATCCAGGAGGCGCTCAAGCGGGGTCAGGAAATCCTGGTTCAGGTCTCCAAGGAGCCGATCTCCACCAAGGGTCCACGCGTTACCGCCCAGATCTCACTGGCCGGACGATTCCTGGTCTATATACCCGATTCCTCGAAAGTCGGCGTCAGCCGCAAGATCGGATCTTCCGCCGAGCGGGCGCGGTTGAAGGAACAGGTTCAGAACATTCTTCCTGACAAGTCCGGCGGCGTGATCGTCCGCACCGTCAGCGAAGACGTGACACCCGAGATGCTCGAGCGCGAGCTCAAGAGCCTGATGTCGCAGTGGAAGAAGATCAAGCGGAAGACGCATTTCCAGAAAGCGCCCTCGATGGTGAATCGAGAGAGCGGACTGACGCGCGGACTGGTGCGGGACATTTTCAGCGACAAGGTCGACAGCCTCACGGTCGACTCGAAGCAGGTCTACAACGAGATCCTGTCCTACCTCAAGGACATTGCTCCGGAGCTGATCCCGCGCGTGAAGTTGTACAACGAGCAGCTGCCGCTATTCGACACCGCCGGGATCGAGTCGGAGATTCGTGACATCTTCAAGCGCCGCTGCGACCTGCCTTCGGGCGGCTACCTGATCATCGAGCCGACCGAGGCACTGGTCTCGATCGACGTGAACTCGGGCCGTTACACCGGCAAGAAGGATCCCGAGAAGACAGTTCTGAGAACGAACATGGAAGCGGCGCAGGAAGTCGCTCGGCAGCTGAGACTGCGCGACGTCGGCGGCATCATCGTCTGCGACTTCATCGACATGGAGACCAAGGCGAACCGGGATCGCGTGCTGCAGGAGCTGAGGCAGCACCTCTCGCGCGATCGTGCGCGCACAAAGGCGTTCGCCGTCAGCGACCTCGGCCTGATCGAGATGACGCGCCAGCGGGTGCGTCAGAGTCACTATCAGTCGTCGACCGAGGCGTGCCCGACCTGCAACGGTACCGGACGCGTTCTCACCCCGGAGACGATCGTGCGTCGCATGGAGCGCTCAGTGAAGCGGATGGCAGTCGAGGGACGTCGAGACAATCTGCTGGTCAAGCTCCACCCCGATGTCGCGATGTACGTGCTCGAGCAGGAGCGCGATCTCGCGCAGAAGCTACAGAAGGCGGCGAATTTCTCACTGGAGTTCCGCGATGATCCCTTGCTCAAGCCGGACGAGTTCAAGCTCGTGGTGAAGGCGCAGGGGAGGGACGTCACTCAGCAGTACGCAATCGCGTGATTGCGGATTGAGGGATGCGGACTAACACAGTAGTCCGGGCTGCGGACTGATTGAGGATTTCGGATCGAGGGCACGCCTGCGAG
>JBKOVX010000003.1:0-2778 GCA_046724115.1 Gemmatimonadota bacterium
TCACCGTACCGCATCCTACGTTCGGTCCGCCCCCTTCAGCTTCAGGATTTTTCCCCTTCCTGCCCCTGATATGCGAAGACGCGAAGCTGTTCAATTCCTCGGCGCTGCTCTGGCAATGCCGTTCATTCCCCCGGGCGCGGAGACGGCGATCAGGCTCGGCGAAGCGCTGCACCGGCGACTCGGCGACGTACCGTTCAGAACCCTCAATCGCGATCAGCAGGCGCTGGTGACCAACATCGCCGAGCTGATCATCCCGCAGACCGATACACCGGGCGCGACGGCGGTGAAGGTTCCGGAATTCATCGATCTGATCCTGACGGAATGGGCGAGCGAGGAAGAGAGAGCGCCGTTTCTCGCCGGGCTCAGTGACATCGATGCGCGCGCGGCGACGATGGGAGCGCCGCACTTCGTAGATCTGCCGGCGCCGAAGAAAACTGAGCTGTTAACCGCGCTCGATGGCATGAGAGAAGACAAGACAGGCGCGGGACTCGCATTCGCGCGACTCAAGGCGCTCACGGTTTACGGATACTTCACGTCGCAGGTCGTCGATCAGGAGATCCTCAAGACGATGATGTTCTTCAACGGCTATCAGGGCAACGCACCCTTCACTCCGGCGGTCTGAGATGCCACCTGCCCCCATGGTTTATGATGCGATCGTCGTCGGCTCCGGAATCTCCGGCGGCTGGGCAGCCAAGGAGCTGACCGAGCACGGCCTGAAGACAATCGTGCTCGAGGCAGGACGGCCGATCGATCCGGCGGTCGATTACGTCGAGCACGTGCGCCCGTGGGAGAAGCGCTATCGCGGCATGCGCAATCGAAAGCAGCTCGAGCGCTATCAACCGATCCAGCGACACACAGGTGCGTGCGACGAGTACGCCAGCAAGTTCTTCGTCAACGATCTCGACAATCCGTACTCGACGCCGGAAGGGAAACCGTTCTACTGGATCCGTGGCCGGCAGGTCGGCGGACGATCGATCATGTGGGGACGCTGTGTCTATCGCTGGAGCGATCTCGATTTCGAGGCCAACGCGCGCGAAGGCTACGGCGTCGACTGGCCGCTCCGCTACAAGGATCTGGCGCCGTGGTGGAGCTACGTCGAGAAGTTCGTCGGCATCCAGGGGCGCAAGGAAGGTCTGGCGCATCTCCCCGACGGAGAGTTTCTGCCGCCGTGGGAGCTAAACGCCGCCGAGGCAAAGGGCAGAGAAATCCTGCTGCAGAAGTTCGGCGGCGAGCGACTTATCACCAACGCCAGGCTCGCGGTTCTCACTGAAGACCATCTTGGCCGCCAGAAGTGCCATCTGTGCGGCACCTGTTACCGCGGCTGCATAACGCTGTCGTACTTCAGCAGCATCAATGCGACGCTGCCGGCGGCGAGAAAGACCGGCAACCTGACGCTGCGGCCGTTCAGTGTCGTGCACAGTGTGATTTACGATCCACAGACACGCAAGGCGAGCGGCGTGCGCGTAGTCGACGGAAACACCAAGGAGATGTTCGACGTCAAGGCGAAGGTCGTCTTCCTATGCGCCTCGGCGCTCGAATCGACGCGCATCCTTCTGAATTCCGCGACAGCGGAATTTCCGAACGGTCTTGGGAATACCAGCGGCGAGCTGGGCCACAATCTGATGGATCACATCATGGATGGTGGTGCGGTCGGCACACTGCCGTGGGCCAAGGACAAGAGAGAGATCGGGCGACGGCCGGACGCGATCTACGTCCCGCGTTTCCGAAACGTGAAGACAAAGCATCCGAATTTTCTGCGCGGCTATGGCTTCGAGGGACGGGCGTATCGCACGGGCTGGGAGCGCGGCTCGGAGATGCCGGGCTTCGGCGCGCAATTCAAGAAATCGCTCATCGGTGATCTCGGCCCGTGGGAGATGGATTTCGGCGGCTTCGGCGAGATGCTGCCGCGCCACGAGAACTACATCGAGATCGATCGGAACCTGGTCGATGCCTGGGGGATTCCGGCGCTGCGGATCAATTGCACGTACAGCGAGAATGAGAAAAAAATGCAGGAGGATATGGTCGTCACCGCCACTGAGATGCTGGAGGCGATGGGAGCGACCAATATCAGGACCTACAAGGAAGACAATCCACCCGGGCTGGTGATCCACGAGACGGGGACAGCGCGGATGGGGCGCGATCCCAAGACCTCAGTTCTCAACGGTCACAATCAGGTTTGGGACGTACCCAATGTCTTCGTCACGGACGGCGCGTGCATGCCGTCGACCGCGAATCAGAATCCGAGCATCACCTACATGGCGTTGACGGCGCGCGCCGTCGATTACGCAGTGGCGCAGATGAAGAGAAGGGAGTTGTGAGAGCGCGCTGGCTCGTCGCGGTCCTCGCCGTCGCAGCCGGGTGCTACCACTATCCACACGAAGAGCTGCTGAAGGCGCTCGCCGGCGAGCCGGGTAGAAGCTTCAATTGGAACCCACAGCCGAAGTACATCGGCTTCTCCGACGACCGCACGGAGTTTGTGTTCAAACCCGTCGTCACCAGCGCGGGTTACGTAATCGCACTGGACGGCTCGATACTGATTTGTCCCGGAGTTCCCGCTGAAGGGCCGCACGGTTACGTGCTCCGCGCGGACGTTGATACCGTCATGGGCGATAGCGCGATCGTAACTCTGGTGCAGACGTGCATTCGCGAGCCGGGGAGATGCCCGAGTGGGTCGGAAAGCTGCATGACGCTGAATTCCGGCGTTAACGTGACGGGCACGAACTACCTTCTCGTGCGAAGAAATGGGGCGTGGACGCTGGTGAAACCACTCAGTGGCGC
>JBKOVX010000091.1:0-2557 GCA_046724115.1 Gemmatimonadota bacterium
CGGTCACATCGATGAGGACGTGGCAAAGCTTCGCGATCTCGGCATCCTCGTCGATCGCGACGAGGAAGGATATCTGCTACAGATCTTCTCCAAGCCCATGGAGGATCGCCCGACGCTCTTCTACGAGATCATTCAGCGCAAAGGCGCCAAGAGCTTCGGCGCCGGAAACTTCAAAGCACTGTTCGAGGCGCTCGAGCGCGAACAGGACCTTCGCGGGAATCTCTAGCCGATGCCGATCTACCATACTCTCGGAAGAATCCCGCGCAAACGGCACATCGCGTTCAGAAAGCCGGACGGCGGCATCTACGCCGAGGAGCTGGTAGGTCACGAGGGATTCACGGGAACGGCGTCGCTGCTCTATCACATCCATCCGCCGACGACGGTGAAATCGGCGCGTCGCGTTCGCGAGACGAAGTGGGAGGCGGACCCGGATCAGACATTGCGACACCGGCATTTCCTGACGTCGAGGGTAAAGAAGGGCGGAAGTGTCACTCTCGACAGGATTCCGTTGCTGTTCAATCAGGACATCGCGATGCTCTACGTCGAGCCGGATGAGAACGACGCTCACTTCTATCGGAATGCCCAGGCCGACGAGCTCGTATACATCAGCAAAGGGAAGGGAACTCTCGAGACCTCCTACGGCATGCTACCGTTCCACGAGGGTGATTACGTCATCATCCACCGCGGAATTCTGCACCGCTATCGGTTCGACCGGGGTGGCGAGCAACCGAAGGTTCTGATCTTCGAGAGCAGAGGACACGTGCGCTGGCCGAAGCGCTATCGCAATGAGTTCGGTCAGCTCAAGGAAGGCGCACCGTACTCGGAGCGCGACATTCGACTCCCGACCTTCGCCGAGCCAATCGATGAAATGGGAGACTTCCCGATCCTCGTGAAGCAGTACGACGGCATCAACGAGATCATCCTCGATCATCACCCGCTCGATGTCGTCGGCTGGGACGGCTACTTCTATCCGTGGGCGTTCAACATCAACGATTTCGAGCCGATTGTCGGACGAGTGCACCAGCCACCACCGGTGCACCAGACATTCGAGGGCGATGGCTTTGTGGTCTGCTCGTTCTGTCCGCGGCCATACGATTTCCATCCTGAAGCTGTTCCGGCTCCGTACAATCACAGCAACGTCGACTCCGACGAAGTGCTCTACTACGCGTCGAGCGAGTTCATGAGCAGGAAGGGCATCGAGTTCGGCAGTATCACGCACCACCCCGATGGAATTCCGCACGGTCCGCATCCGGGTCGCGCGGAGGCGAGCATCGGTGCCAAGTACACCGACGAGCTCGCGGTAATGATGGACAGCTTCCGGCCACTGAAAGTCGCCAAGCCGGCGCTGGAGATCGAAGACCCGAATTATCACAAGTCGTGGCTGCAGGGTCAGCACGCCCAGTTCAATCCACCAACGAGTTAAGGGCGAGGCACAGCTGAAGAGATGAGCGATGCGCTCTGGACTCCTTCGCCCGAGCGCGTAATCAAGGCGAACATGACCGAGTTCCTCCGCTACGTGGAGGAGCGCGGCGGCCCGCCGGTACCCGACATTTCTCCCGACTCGTACTGGGAGCTCCACAAGTGGTCGGTCGACAATCCCGAGCGCTTCTGGTCGTTGACGTGGCGATTCTGCGGGATCATCGGGCACCGCGGCACCGGTGGCGGCGCCGAGCGCGTGGGAGTCGGCCTCGACCACATGGGTCCGCCCGATCCGGAAAAGGGGCCGAAGTGGTTCCCCGATGCGAGTCTCAACTTCGCCGAGAATCTGCTTCGCTTCACCGACGACGAGCCGGCGCTCTCGTCGTGGAACGAGGAAGGACACCAGCGCACGATCAGCTATCGCGAGCTGCGCGAAGCCGTAGGCACTCTCGCGTTCGCGCTCGATGCAGCGGGCGTAGGACCAGGCGACAGAGTAGCGGGCTGGCTTCCAAACATTCCGGAAGCAGTCATCGCCATGCTCGCGGCGACGTCACTCGGCGCGATATGGTCCTCGTGCTCGCCTGATTTTGGCGCGCAGGGCGTGATGGATCGTTTTGGACAGATCGAGCCGAAGATTCTTTTCGCAGCAGACGGTTACCTGTACAACGGCAAGGAGATCGATCTGCTGCCGCGGCTGCGACAGATCGCGTTTCGGATTCCAACTCTCGAGCACGTTGTCGTCACGCCGTACCGGAAGCAGATGCCCGATCTCGATGGCGTGAGAAAGGGGACTCTCTGGTCCAGATTCATCGCGGCGCAGTGGGCGCTGGCGGCGCAGAAGAGCACGCCACCTGAAGGGTACAAAACACCTTCGACCGACCAGTTTCGGCGGACGCCTCCCGGCGGGACACGCATCACCGACATGATGGGCTCGAGGACGCCGGTGCAGGGAACGAGAAGCGTAGCGTCGGCGCCGGCCGCGGAACCGCCCGATCCAAAGCTTATCACCTTCGAGCGTTTCCCGTTCGATCACCCCGCCTACATCATGTACTCGTCGGGTACGACGGGATTGCCGAAGTGCATGGTACACAGCGCCGGTGGAACGCTACTTCAGCATCTGAAGGAGCTGATACTCCAC
>JBKOVX010000263.1:0-3198 GCA_046724115.1 Gemmatimonadota bacterium
CGCTGGAATGGGGTACAGCCACATCCGATATGGTCTTGGCATGTCCGGCCTGTTCTTCCGGAGCATGATCAAGCCGACTATCTGTCCCATGAATTGCACCAGAATGCGGGTGACGATGAGCGCATCAATCACCGTGCCCAGCGAGAAGAAACCGGCTATGATCGACAAAATCCCCAGTACGATCAGGGAGACGTACGGAAAATCCTTGGTCGGGTGCAGGCGCCCGAAAATCTGGAAAAAGTATCCACTCTCGGCTGCCGCATAGGGGATCCGCGAATAGCCGAGTAGCAGGGCGAAGACCGAGCCGAACGCTGTCCACAGGACGAGGAGCGTAAAGATCGTCGCTACCGCACCGCCGTAGATCTTCTCCATGAAGATCGAGACGATGAAGTTCGACTCCGGATGATCCGCTGCGGGGACGAACTCACGCCATGGCACGACGCCGATGATCGAGAAGTTTATTCCGATATAGATGATGGCCACGGCGATCGTGCTGATGATGATCGACCGCGGAATGACCCGTCCGGGGTCCTTTACCTCGTCGCCGATGTAGCAGACGTCGTAGTAGCCGAGGTAGTCGTAGATCCCAATGCGGGTCGCGGCGCCGAGTCCGAGGAAGAAACCGAGCGAGAGATTCCACGCTCCCGGTGGGAAATCGAACGCGACTTTCGGATTGAAGTGGGTCGCGCCGGTCAGAATCACCGCCAGGACCGTGATCAGCGTCCCGATCCAGAGCGAGATCGTGATCTTCGCGATCGATGCTATGCGCCTGTAGAGAAGCGCGACGTTGATCATCCCGACGACTGAGACGAGTACGATCACCCACGGTCGCGTCAGTCCCGTCCACAGGTACTGCGCGTATTGAGCGAAGCCGATATAGCCCGACGCGATCTCCAGAGGTCCGCTCAGTACGAACTGCCAGACGAAAAGAAATCCCATCAATCGCCCGAAGCGCTGCGAACCGAAAGCCTCGCGGAGATAGCGGAACGATCCGCCCGAGCCGGGCATCGCCGCGCCGAGCTCGCTCCAGACCATCCCATCGCAAATGACGATCACCAGTGCGACGAGCCAGCCGAGCATCGCCTGCGGTCCGCCGAGCGCGGACATGAGCAGTGGGATGGTGATGAACGGTCCCGCGCCCATCATGTTGGTCATGTTGAGCGCCGTCGCCGGCAGAAGGCCGAAGCGACGCTCGAGGTGCGGCTGTTCCGTTGTCGATGCGGTCATGTTGCTCCGGGCATGTCATTGTCCTCCGACATAGATCCTCAGCGAGACTGGTCCAACTTCCTGTCCGCCAGCGTCGGCCGTCCAGGTGACGGTTTGCCACTCGGATTTCGACAGCGCTGGCGCGACGAGGCGAATTCGTACCGGCAAATCGTCGTGCGCGGCGGCCACGAAATCGGTCATCGGCCACGGATGACTGTGCTGCGCCGAAGTAGAGTCGAGACTCCAGCCCGGCGGCAACTGGGTTCTCAGGCGGAAGGCGACCGGCTTGTCGGTGGCGTTGTGCAGCAGCAGGATCACCGCAAAATGTTGTCCGCTGCCGACGCCCAGCTCCGGGGCGAGTAGCGTTGCCATCACGTCGAGATTGTGCGCCGGATAAAAGCGCTTATAGAACGCCCATCCCTGCCCCAGCTCGATCGACAAACGCGGCGCATTTTCCGGCGGCCGGTAACCGCGCACGGGCACAAACGGGATCGCGCCGGACCCAATCCCATTCATGATGTCCGCCGAAACCGGGCCGCCGACATGTGATTTGGCGAGTACGAACGGCAGTGGCTGCTCGAAGTCCTTGAGGTTGTTGGTGGCAAGCGCCTTTGCCGGCTCGTCGCCGTACTGGGTTCGATGGAACGACAGCTCCTTCGCCGCGAGTCGGGCGTAGGAGACTCGCTGCGACGGCGAAACTGCAGTCATCGAATACTCCGGACCTTTGCCCTTGAGGAAGTCGAAATGCGTCGCGTCCGTGTAGTAATACAGTTTTTTTGGCTGCCACGGACGCAATCCTTCCATCAGGTTTGCGTACCATAGTCGGTCTTCGGGCGCCGCAACCTGTTCCGGGAAGGCGGTTGGATCCCCAGCGAGATCAAACGCTTCGGTGGCGATCACTCCCGATGCCTGGTGGTCTTCGTGGTTTTCGCCAACTACCGTCGCCGGTAGCATGGTGATGACGACATCCGGCCGCGTCAGTCTGATGAATCGGACGGCCTCGCCAAGAGCGCTGCCGTGGTTCGCCGTTTCCAGAGAGCGCAGCACGTCGGAGACATCGTAGCCGAAGGTATCGGGCATGCGCAGGAAGAAGACGTTGGTGATCCCGATCGAGGCCAGGGCCTGTCGCGTCTCGATCTCGCGTATCTCCGCCAGCGTGCGCGCCTGCTCGTAACCGACGAGATTCTGCCCCGCGTCACCGCGCGTCGTCACCACAACCGCGACCCGCCGGTGCTCGTCGAGAACTGCCTTCGCCAGATAACCGGCGATGGTGGACTCGTCGTCCGGGTGCGGCGCGATGACGAGGATGTCGGCCTTGAATCTCTCGTCGGGCGGTGGATTCGTCGGTTGCTGCGACTGAGCGATGTTGGCAGACATCGCCGCGACGCAGCCGATCAGCGTGAGATAACCGGTCGCTCGTCTCATGCGCCTCCTAATCCCGCGGCTGGGTTCGCGCCAGCAATGCCGTCGCCGCGAGCCCGACGATGAAGGCCGGAATCGCGGTGATTGCCGGCCACGCCACCAGCGCAATCACGTGCCCGACGGGGTTGGGTCCGCCGACAATTTGCGCCCGGATCAGCGCCGCGGTGGCGAGGAAGAGCGCGCCGAGCGCGACACCCGTCGCCGCGTGCAACGCGGCCGTAGCCGGTGCGCTGCGCGCGGTGAAGTACTCGTAACGCAGGTGAATCGCGAATGCGATTGCGCTCACCACATAGGCGCCAAAGCGCCACACGAATCCCAATTGCCGCGAGCTCGCGGCCGCGGAAAGCTCTGACGAGACTAGCCCGACGGCGACGTAGAAGAGGCCGAAGAGCAATGCCGTCACAAGCCAATGTCGCCGCGTCAGTGCATCCACTTACGGATCATCGCCCCGTGAGGAGTTTCCGAAACTGAACAATCCGCCCGACCTCGTCGTAGCCCGCGCGCTTATGTGCGGCGTGACTGACCGTGTTGTCAAGGAGCGCGTCGGACGCCATCTCGGTGTATCCCCTC
>JBKOVX010000406.1:0-3178 GCA_046724115.1 Gemmatimonadota bacterium
CGAAGTCGTTGACGCCGCTCATGCTGTTGCCACCGACGCTGGTTCCGATCGCGAGAGCGCGTACGGAATCACCAGCTCGAATTTCTTCATATCCCACGCCGCCGTCGGACAACGCTCGGCGCACAGACCGCAGTGGAGGCAGATGTCCTCGTCCTTGACCATCACGCGCTTCGTCTGCGGCAATGGATCGGAGACGTAGAGATCCTGGGTCATGTTTTGCGCGGGGGCGGAAAGCATCGTCCGCAGATCCATCTCGTTCGCGTTGGGCGTGATCGTGAGACAATTCACCGGACAGACATCGACGCAGGCGTCGCATTCGATGCAGAGGTTTTTCTCGAAGTGCGTTTCGATATCGCAGTTCAGGCAGCGCTCGACCTCGGTCGCCGTTTGTTCGGGAGTGAAGCCCAGCTCCACTTCGACGCCGATAGCCGAGAAGCGCTTGACCAGCTCTTCGTGCTGCATCTTCGAGCGTTCCGACGGATTGAAGTCGTTCGAGTATGCCCACGAGTGCAGCCCCATCTTCGTGCTCTCGAGATGCATTCCCTCTGGCGGGCGCTCCTCGACCGGCAGGCCCTGGCAATGCTGGTGTATCGAGATCGCCGCCTGGTGGCCGTGCTCGACTGCCCAGATGATGTTCTGCGGGCCCCATGCGGCGTCCCCGCCGAAGAACACGCCGCGCCGCGTGGATTCGAAAGTGGTCTTGTTGATGACGGGCATGTCGTGCACATCGAATGCAATGCCGATGTCACGCTCGATCCAGGGAAATGCGTTGTCCTGTCCGATGGCGAGGATGACCTCGTCGCACGGGAGTGTAACCCTGTCGATCACGGTGCTCGTCTGGCGGCTGTTGTCGTCCGTCCAGCGGAGCCGTTCGAACTCCATGCCGACGAGTTTCCCGTTCTCGATGACGAAGCGCTTCGGCGCGTGATTCTCGACGATGCGGATTCCCTCTTCGGCGGCGTCGTCCAGCTCCCACGGGGAGGCCTTGAAGTACGGACGCGAGCGCCTCGCCACGACCTTCGTATCGATACCGCCCAGCCGGCGTGAGGTGCGGCAGCAGTCCATGGCTGTGTTGCCGACGCCGATTATCAGGACGCGCGGCGAGATCTTGTCGATGTGGCCGAAGTGGACGGAGCCGAGCCATTCGATGCCGATGTGGATCTTCTCGCGCGCGCCCTCATCCCAGCGGCCTGGGATGTCGAGCTCCTTCCCCTTTGGCGCGCCGCTGCCGACGAAGACAGCGTCGAAATTGTTGCTTGTGCTCAGCAGCTCCTTGAGGCTCGAGACCGTCGTGTTGTACCGCACCTCGGCGCCCATGTCGATGATGTAGTCGGTCTCCTCATCGAGCACGCTCACAGGGAGGCGAAAGGCCGGGATGTTGAAGCGCATCAGGCCACCGGCGCGCGCATACTTCTCGTAGATCACTACCTCGTAGCCGAGCGGAAGGAGATCGTTGGCGACTGTGAGCGAGGCCGGACCTGCGCCGATGAGCGCGATCCGCTTTCCGTTTTTGATTGCGGGCGCCTTGGGAAGGTATTCCCGGACATCGTCCCGCAGGTCCGCCGCCACTCTTTTCAACCGACAGATGGCGACCGGCTTTCCGTCTATTCTCCCGCGCCGGCAAGCCGGCTCGCACGGCCGGTCGCAGGTGCGCCCGAGGATGCCTGGGAAGACATTTGATTCGCGGTTGAGCAGGTAGGACTCGGTGTAACGGCCCTGGGCTATCAGTCGCAGGTATTCCGGCACGTTGGTATGGGCCGGACAAGCGTACTGGCAGTCCACAACCTTATGGTAGTTCTTTGGATTCGAGGCGTCGGTATAGCAGGCCATGCAGACTCTTTTGCCGGGCGTGGGGGATGTTGCAAGCTACACCGGGTTCATGGCGCCGCAAACCTCGCCGGGCGCAAGAGCGTGACGCGACGGGCATTAGTGTGGATTATCCCGGGCACTATTACGCTTCCGACCCGAAGAGCTAGGTCCACGACGCGGCGATACAATCTCTGGACACTTATAGGTTTGCCGCTATCTAACGAATATTGCAGAAGTAAACGAGGAGTTCGAAATGGCTAGGGTTGTCATTCGATATTGCGCGTACTGATTATCGGGTCTGCACGCCGCCCGTGTGGCAGCGAAGCTGCGACGTGACCTGGGGATCGATGTCGACATGGTTCACGGCCGATACGGTGAGTACCGAATTCTCGTGGATGGTCAGACAGTCATCGACGGCGGAGCACTCACAGCACTCGGCATCGTGCCAGCTCGGCGAAAGGTTGTCGAGGCTGTTCGCGCAAGACTCAAACACACCTCTATATCTTAGGTTAGTCGCACAGGTATCAGCGCCAGCGATCGCTCTTGAGGACGAGCTCGTGCACCTCGACGACCAAATCCGTAGCCAGACTAGATGCCAAGATCCATCTGCGCATTTTCTCGGCTCGCGCGCCGCGACAATGACTCGAACTCCGCCGCGGAGATCGGTTCGACGCAATCAGCCGCATCATACGCCGGATTGTTGACGAGCGTCGAGATCGGGAAGTACTCGAGCTCACCATGCTTGTGGTACGCCGAATTGCCGAGCAGATCGAGCGGCCCACGTTTCAGCGATGGGTCGAGCCAGCTGTCGTAGGAGTCGGGAGCGAGCAGCACCGCCATCCGATCGTGAAAACGAGCATACCAGTCGTCGGCATCCTTTACGATCACGGTGCACGACCAGATTTCCTCGTTCGTTCTCCGGTCGTGCCAGCGATTCCACAATCCCGCCATGGCGAATGGAACGCGATCGCGGTGGCGAATGAGGTGCGGGATCTTTGGTCGCTTTTCACCGACCCACTCGATGATGCCGTCGATCACGACCAGACAGCGCTGGCTCCGCCACGCTTCCTGGAATGTCTGCGCTGAGGCGACGGTCTCGATCCGCGCGTTGAAAGCGGAGTAGTGAGAATCGAACTCGTCGACCCGCTGGCGGTCGGCGAGCTTCGATGGAATGAAATTCCAGTGCATGGTGCGCAGGACGCGTTGCTTCAGAAACGGATCGTAATAGACGGCCGGAATCTCTTCGCGCGGGTTCAGGTTGTAGCGCGGCTTCCAGTCGCTGGGCACGAATTTCTTCGTCCAGCCGTAAAGCTTTTCGGTGATGCCGTCGGGGTTAATTACGGTCGCACGTCCGCACATACCCCAAATC
>JBKOVX010000104.1:0-9831 GCA_046724115.1 Gemmatimonadota bacterium
TTCCTACACCAAGGGATGCTATATCGGACAGGAGACCGTCGCGCGGGTCCACTTTCGCGGACACGTCAATCGGTTCCTGCGCCGCCTGCGCTTCGTCACGCGTCCCGCGCCGCCCAAGGGTGCGGAGCTCGTCGACGAGACCGGCAAAGTGATTGGTGATATCCGGAGCGCGGCGTTGTCGCCGCGATACGGCGGCGTCGCTCTGGGAATGGTGCGGAGAGAAGTCCCGCCCGGAACGACGCTGCAGGCGCGCTGGTCTGAGGGCGAATGCGCGATCCAGATCGAGCAAAATGAAAAAAGCGCCACTGTTTAGTGGCGCTTTTTCTTGTTTGCCGCGGACCTTAAGCCGCGACCACGCTTACTTCTTCTTGGTGGTCTTGGTGGCCTTGGTGGTCGTCTTGGTCGTCGTAGTGGTCGACGAAGCTGCAGTCGAGCTCGCGGTCGTGTCCATCTTCATGCCGGTGTCCATCGCAGCCGGGGCAGGAGCCATTGCCGGAGCGGAGGTATCGGCCGTAGCTGCTTCATCCTTCTTCGAGGTGCATGCGGCCAGAACGAGGACGGCGGCGACAAGAGCCAGGCGCTTCATTTACGATCTCCTTGAGAGGCAAACGTGGAATAATTCGCCGGTCCGTGCACGCGGTCGCGTACCCGTTTTTGGCGCGGGCGAAATTTTATCTCATCCGAAAGCGGTGTCAAGGGTAATAGCGTCTATCTGCACTCTCGCGCACGGGCTAGATTAACTCACAAGTTGGGAATTTCCCCTCGGAGAATCAGTTGTCGGTTTATCCAGAAACATTTGGCGCACTAAAGCGCTCCGCGTTCGGTTCGCAGGAACGCAGGCAGCAATCGATAAAAGACGAGTTGCGTGCCAACCTCCTCACAAGGCTCGCTACCCGCAGGCCGATCTTCCACGGCGTCATCGGCTACGAAGAGACGGTGATGCCCCAGATCGTCAACGCCCTTTTGAGTCGGCACAATTTCATCCTGCTCGGTCTGCGCGGCCAGGCCAAATCGAGAATACTGCGCGCGCTCACCACATTGCTCGATCCGGCGCTGCCGATCATTGCCGGCAGTGAAGTCAACGACAATCCGTTTGCTCCGGTTTCGAAGTACGGAAAAAACCTTCTAAACGAAGCGGGAGACGACACGCCGATCTCCTGGCTGGATCCCGATCAGCGCTACGTCGAGAAGCTCGCCACGCCTGACGTTACGGTCGCCGACATCATCGGCGACCTCGATCCGATCAAGGCGGCGCGCGGCGGACACATCCTCGGCGACGAGCTGACGATGCACTACGGGATGCTGCCGAGGGCCAATCGCGGAATCTTCGCGCTGAACGAACTGCCCGATCTCGCCGGTAAGGTGCAGGTGAGCTTGTTCAACATCATGCAGGAAGGCGACGTCCAGATCAAAGGCTATCCCGTTCGCCTTCCCCTCGATGTCATGCTCTGCTTCACGGCGAATCCGGAGGACTACACCGCCCGCGGCAAGATCATCACGCCGCTCAAGGATCGCATCGGCAGCGAGGTGACGACGCACTATCCCGAGTCGGTCGAGCTGGGCATGACCATCACCAATCAGGAAGCGTGGACGGCGCGTGGCGCCGGCAAGGTTCGCGTTCCCGATTTCATCGCCGAGGTGATCGAGCGCGTGGCGTTCGAGGCGCGCACCGACAAGCGCATCGACAAGCGCTCCGGTGTTTCGCAGCGGATGCCCATTTCCGTGCTCGAGAACGTCGTCTCCAACGCCGAGCGCCGCGCGATCCAGACTGGAGAGCGCGACATCGTCCCGCGCATCGCCGACATCTACGCCGCACTCCCTGCCATCACAGGCAAAATCGAGCTCGAGTACGAGGGTGAGCTGGTCGGCGGCCACACCATCGCCCGCGAGCTGATTCGTCGTGCTGCCGATGCGACGTATCAGGATCGGGCCGGCGGAATCAACACCGACGAGATAATCATGTGGTTCGACGTCGGCGGCGCGCTCCAGGTGACGGACGACGTTCCGGTCGAAGCGGTCGTTGAGGGATTTGGCAGCGTTCCCGGTCTGATGCAGGTAGTCAACACCGCCGGTCTCGCGCCGATGGACGACCTGCCGGTTGTCGCCGCCGGATGCGAGCTCGTGTTGGAATCGCTGGTCGCCCGAAAGAAAATCGCACGCTCCGATTCGGGCACCTATGGCCGGGCAGTAGAAGAAAAGCGGCGACGCCCTTATCAGGACTAGTTTTTGGCGATTCTCACCGTCTCGCGGCTTTACGGGTCGGGAGGCTCCGAGGTCGCCGCCATCGTTGCCAAAACCCTGGGCTGGTCGCTGCTCGACAACGCCGTTGTCGATGCCGTAGCAGCGCGCATGGGACTGAGCGTCGCCGAAGTGCAGGCGCGTGAGGAGCGAGTGCCATCGCTGGTCGAGCGACTAACGGCGGCGATGGCGATGGGATCCCAGGAATGGGTTTCCCCAATGGCCGCGGCGAAGCGACCGACGGACGAACAGCTGATCGAAGTCACGCGCCATGTCATCGAGGAGGCGATCGCACGCGGTCCGCTCGTCGTCGTCGGACGCGGGACCCAGGAGATGCTCGCCGAGCGCGAAGACACCTTGCACGTCTTCTGTTATGCGCCCCGAAGAGCGCTGATTGCGCGCACGATGCAGCGGGAGGGCGTGACCGCGGAGGAAGCAGCGCGACTCGTCGATGAGACCAACAAGCAGCGCGATCAGTGGGTCCGGCTCCACTGGGAGCGCGATCGCCGCGCCCACGAGAACTTCGACCTGAGTGTAAACACGGAGAGACTCGGGATTCAGGGCGCCGCCGATCTGATCGTATTCGCCGCACGCAAGCGATTCGGGTTGAACTAGCGGGAGGACTGAACATGACCGTCGCAATTGCAACCGAACACAACGTTCAGCAGGCAGTCCCGTTCTTCTTCGTGAACGACATTGAAGCGTCACTCCGCTTCTACGTCGACGGTCTCGGTTTCCGGAAGACCATCGAATGGACGCCGGAGGGAAAGCTTCAATGGTGCTGGCTCGAGCACGGCGGCGCTGCCGTGATGCTGCAGGAATTCTGGAAGTCGGGACATCACACCAATGTTCCAACGGACAGGCTAGGTGTCGGCGTTTCGGTGTGCTTCATGTGCAAGGATGCACTGGCACTCTACCGGGAATTCAAGTCACGCGGAATCGATGCAAAGAGGCCGTTCGTCGGTAACGGACTGTGGGTTACCGACATCGTCGACCCCGACGGATACCGACTCTCCTTCGAGAGTCCGAGCGACGCGCCCGAGGAGACCGAGTACGCTGAGTGAGTCGCTACGCCTCATGATCGGGCGAGACCAGTATCCCGGACCTCGCGCGGTGATGCGCATCGGCAGCTACTAGAGAGTCAAGCTCGCGCGCGCACCAGCGCTGTGCGGCAGTCATTACCGCGGGCTCGCTCACTGCATCAGCGTGCTCCATTAGCAACATCGCCGCCTCAGTGCGCGCGATGGCGTATGAGAACGCCCGCGCGCCGGCCTGCTGAAAATCCTTGTCCGACCTGCTCGCGCGGGCCGCATATTCCTCTATCCGCTGCACCGCCCCTGTCACTCGCTCGGCTGATTCTCGCAGCGCCGTCGCCTTGACCCCGGAGAGGCGGCGTCGAATGTCGGACACCCAAACGCTGAAAGCGTCGACACGCTCCATGGCGCGCAGTGCGTCCAGGCTCAGCACATTTGTCGTTCCTTCCCAGATCGAAAGGACCTGCGCATCTCGGAGCAGACGCGGAATGCCGCTGTCCTCGACGTAGCCGGCACCGCCGAATGCTTCGACGGTCTCGCTGGCTACCGCAATCGCCTGCTTTGCCGTGTACAGCTTGGCGATCGGGATCAGAAAACGGAGCAGCTGCAAATCCGATTCGGTAGCCTCCCCACATTCTTCCTTGCCGAGAAGCTCGACGACTCGAAATGCCAGCAGAAACGCAGCGCGGAGCTCGAGCTGCATCTCGGCGAGCGTCTCGACGTGCAGTGGCTGGTGGATGAGCGGCTTGCCGAATGCGAACCTCCGCCGCGCATAATCCGTCGCCAGAGCAACAGCGCGACGCATGCCCGCCACTGCTGCCACGGCGTTGTAGACGCGAGTAACGTTGAACAGCGTCGCGATCTTACGGATGCCTTCACCAGCGCCGCCGACCAGTTGAGCCGGCGTTCCTTCCAGAGTCAGCTCCGCGGTCGGCAATGCGCGCGTGCCGAGTTTGTCCTTGAGACGGTCGACGCGGATGTTGCGGAGCATTCCTTCTCGATCACGCAACGTGATGAGGAACACGCTCAGTCCGGCGCCACCAGGCGGCGCGCCTTCAATGCGCGCGAGTGTCATGGCGACCTGCGATGTCGTTGCCGACGTAAACCACTTCCGCCCGTACAGACGATAGTCGTTCCCCGTCTCGCACCTGGCGATCGTTGACGTGCTGCCCACATCGGACCCTCCGGCGCGCTCCGTCATCCATTGGCCGGAAGTCCAGAACTGCCGGGGATCGCGCGTCGTGAGATGCGCAAACACCGGCCGCGTCGCCTCGTCTCCGTGCACCTCGAGAAATCGAGCCGCCCCATCCGTCATCGCCAACGGGCAGCTGTACAGGGCCGACGACGGCGCGAACAGGTAAAGCCGCGCGAACTGGTGGATGCGCGAATGAACGCCGTGTGCCCGCTCGAATGCGGTTGCGACTATCCCTTCGTTCGCCGAGATGCTGTCCAGCTCTTGCCAGGCATCGCTCGTCTCGATCCGGTCGACGCGACGCCCCCATGCATCGTACGGAATGTGTTTCGGAGGCGACGCGTCCGCGCGTTCGGCTATGGCGAGAATGTCCGTCGCGACGCGATTGCCAAGTCGACGGAGATCCGGCTCGACGTCGTCGAGAACCTTCTTCGGCAATCGCCACCCAAGGTACGAGCGCAAAAGGGCATCATCATCGTACTGATTGCCGAGCTTTGGCTCCTCTTGAACGAACTCGGGCATGGCGTTCCTCGAGCAATCAGGGTCTGGGGGAACGGCGAGACGGATGAGAGTAAGCTATGCGATTGTCTTGATGAGCGACACGAAGCGCTGACTCTCCTGTCGCGACAACGGTCTGCGTAATGCGGTTGTCGATTTGTGACTCACATTCTGGTGAAGCAAAATGCCTCTGCAGTACGAAAACCTCGATCCGACCACTCGGCGCTACGCACTAGCCGAGCTCGAAAATGATCTGACGAACGGCACGTATCACGTCTCCGAACGACTCCGGCCCGAGGCAGTTGCGGAATATCAGCGACTGCTTCAGGAAGCGCTTCGCTATTACGATGACCGTTGGCTGGAAGAGCGAGCCTCCGATCTCCTCGTCGAGAGTGAGTCACGGCGAACGCGCAGCGGCGGAACGACGACGGCGAAGGTACCGCAGATGGCGGCACGATTGCTGGCCGAGGGCGATTTCAACCGCTACTACATGCGCGGCGTCGCCCGGCGCGCGATCGATGAATCGCGCCAGATTCTCGAGGTGTACCGCGCGCGGCTCTCGATCGAACCGCGACCGGAATCAGCGCAGATGGAAGGAAGTCGCCTCTCGGCCGCCGAAGTTCTCGAGCATCTCCGCGGCCCGATTAGTACGAGTCCCGCAGTCTCGCCTCTCGGTCGGACTAACTCTGGCCTAAGCGTGCGACTGGTTTGACACTTTAACTGTCACGCCAGTAGGACCGTCTCGCGGCTGTCACCGCGAACCGGCGCCTGTGCTACTCAAACCTCGCACCCATTCTTTTCTTTTTGAAGACGAAACCGGCCCTACTGGGGATTCGTCGCCCAAATCGTGGATTCCGTGATGAACCCGCGATCCTCCATCTCCAGCATCCCCACGATCAGCTCGGCGATGTCCGGCGCATGAAGCTTTGACGGATTATCCCGCCTTTCATTCTTGCGAGTCGTCGTCCCGAAATCGGTGAGGACCTCGCTCGGATTCACCTGCATCACGCGGACGTTGTGCTCCCGCAGCTCTGCCCGCCAGCACTCCGTCATCCCGTGCAGCGCGAATTTGCTGGCGCAGTAAGCGGTGCCGTTGGCGAAGCCACGCTGGCCGGCAGTAGACGAGATATTGACGATGTTGCCGTAGTTGCGACCAACGAAGTGCTTCGCCGATTCACGCCCCACCATCATCGCGCCTAGCACGTTCGTCCGCCACACGCTGAAGAACTCGTCGCTGGTCAGCTCGATCAGGGGCCCGAACGATCCGAAGCCGGCGTTGTTGATCAGCACGTTGTAGTCGTCGAATTCCTTGACGACGGCGTTGATCATCCGCAGCACGTCGTCTTCCTTGCTGACGTCCGCCACGATTGGAAACGCGCCCAGCATCCTCGCCGACGCTTCCAGCTCGTCCTTGTGCCGAGCACAGACGGCCACCCGCGCGCCACGCTCGCGCAACACACGCGCGGTCTCGAATCCAATTCCACAGCTGGCGCCGGTCACCAGCGCCGCCGCGTTCTTCAGGTCCATTGTTTCTCCCGCGCGCCCATTGTCTCGCGGACGAGCTCGGCAAAGTCTGCTACATCTTCCTCGGTGGTGTCGAAGGATGTGATCAATCGCACCTCCGACGTTTTCTCGTTCCAGACATGGAACGGCCACACCGCCTGAATCCTGGGAATCACGGGCGCCGGCATCGTCGCGAATACCTCGTTTGCCTGCACCTGTTGGGTGAGTTGGATTCCGTTGATGCCGGCGAGCTCCCTGGCCAGCAACTGCGCCATTCCGTTGGAGTGAACGGCGCTCCTCTTCCAGAGGTCGTTGCTGAGCAGAGCGTTGAACTGCGCCGCGATGAATCTCATCTTCGACGACAGCTGCATACCCTGCATGCGCTTGAACTCGAAGTCGTCGGCGAGCACCTGCTTGAAGAACACCACCGCCTCGCCGGCGACGAGCCCGTTCTTGGTCCCTCCGAACGACAGCGCGTCGACGCCCGCGCCGCTGGTGATCGCCCTCAGCGGCACGTCGAGGAACGCAGCGGCGTTGAAGATTCGCGCGCCGTCCATGTGCAGCAGCAGCGAGTGCCGATGCGCGAAATCCGCGATGACGCGGATCTCTTCGGGCGTATAGACGGTCCCGTATTCCGTCGCCTGGGTGATCGAGATCGCCCGCGGCTGGACGTGATGCTCGTTGCCGATATCGTGCAGGTGCTCCCGTATCCCGGCGACGGTGATCTTCCCGTTCGGCGACGGCACCGGGAGCAGCTTGCACCCGATATGCTTCTCCGCCGCCGCGCACTCCGACGTGTACACGTGCGCAGTCTCGGCGCAGATCACCGCCTGGTGTGACTGCACCATGCTGTGCAGACAGAGCACGTTCGCCGCGGTTCCACTGAACACGAGGAAGACTTCGGCGTCCTCACCGATCAGAGCGCGAATTCGCTCTTCGGCCTCGCGCGTGTAGGGGTCGTCGCCGTACGACGGGACATGGCCGACGTTCGCAGCCGACATCGCCGCCAGCACTTCGGGATGGACTCCCGCCCAATTGTCGCTGGCGAACGCGCGTCCGGGCTTTTTCTCTTGGCGCATGAGCCTAGGATAACTGAGGGAGGCGGGAAGCGGGAGGCGGGAGGAGGACCGAGGGCCGAGGACCAAGTGCATTGATCATCGCGGACTAATCGAGGATCGAGGACCCATCGAGGACTGCCCTCAGTTGTCCGCAGTACTCAATCAGTCCGCGATCATAGATGCACTTGGTCCTCGGCCCTCGGTCCTCCTCCCGACTTCCCTAATGGAAATCCCGACTCGCGTGGACCAGCTGCTTCACCTTCAGCTCGCTGAACTTCCTCCCGATCACGTTCCGCACCCCATCGTCGCGCTCGAACTTCCCTTCCACCATCACGAAGGTCGAGAACCTCACCACCTCTGAATATTCCTCGGCCATTTTCTTGGAGACGATCACGTTGATGAAACCGTGCTCGTCTTCCATTAAGAGGAAGACCGTTCCCTTCGCGCTCTGCGGCTGCTGGCGGATCGTCACCAGACCCGCCGTCGTGATCCACTCTCCGCCTTTGAGCTTCTCCAGCTGCTTCGAGTCGAGAACTCCGGCGTGACGCAACTTCGGGCGTAGGTGCTCCATCGGATGACCGCTGACGCTGATGCCGACCGAGAAGTAGTCGAGGAAGATCAGCTCGTCGCGTGAGAGAGGGCGCGGGTCGTACGATGTCTCGCGCGCCGGAGCGAGCGGCAGCGTGTCGCCGACGGAGCGCATCGCCACCCACGCCGCGCGACGCCGATCCGGCTCCCAGCAGCCGAAGGCTCCCGCGCGCGCGAGCTGCAATGCATCGGAACGCTGCAGCTTCGCTCTTTGTATGACGTCGTCGATCGACGAGAATCGGTCCCAGCCTCTTGCTGTTTTCAAAGCATCGAGAGATTTCTCGCCCAGTCCGCGGATGTGCCGCCAGCCGATACGCAGCGCCGGCCGGTCGGGATTCTCGGTCGGCTCGGTGGTGCACTCCCAATCGCCATCGCGCATGCACGGCGGGAGAACATGTAAACCGTGGCGGCGAGCGTCATGAATCAGAGTCGACGGCGGATAGAATCCCATCGGATACGAGTTGAGTAGCCCGGCGTAGAACTCCGCAGTGTAATGCGCCTTGAGATATCCGGTCGCATAGGCGATGAGCGCGAAGCTCCAGGCGTGCGACTCCGGAAATCCGTAATTGGCAAAGCTCTTTAGATCCTCGGCGATCTGCGCGGCGACATCCTCCTTGACGCCCCGCTCCACCATCCGCGATCTCAGCTGCTCGAGGACGCGGTGCAGCTTCTCCACTTTTCGGATGTGACCCATGGTGCGCCGCAACTCGTCGGCCTGAGCTGCCGAGTAGCCACCGAGCTTCATGGCGATCGCCATCGCCTGCTCCTGGAAGATCGGAATTCCCTGCGTGCGCTTGAGAATAGGTTCTAGATCAGGATGTAAATACGTCACCGGCTCCAGTCCACGCCGACGCGCCGTGTACGGGTGGACGAAGTTCGCCTGGATGGGTCCGGGTCGAATGAGCGCGACCTGCACGACGATGTCGTACAATCGATCCGGTTTGGTATGTAACACAGAAGCGATCTGGGCCCTGCTCTCGATCTGGAACGTGCCGATCGTCTCACCTGTCGCAATGAGGTTGTAGGTCGCCTCGTCGTCAGGCGGCAGCTTGTACATCTCGGGTCTCGTCCCCGTGCGCACCTCGATCATGTCGAATGCGCGTCTCACCAATGACAGTGCGCCCAATCCAAGGAAATCGAACTTGGGAATTCCAACCGCGTCGAGATCGTCCTTATCGAACTGGATGATGGTGCGGCCCATCGTCGTGTGCTCGACCGGCAGGTAGTCGCCGAGCAAAGCAGACGACAAAACGAATCCGCCGACGTGCGTCGAGCGCAGTCGCGGCACTCCCTCGAACGCAGCCATCGCCGCCAGTGTCGCGCGGCCACGCGGATTGTCGAAATCGATTCCCAGCTTCGGCGCCAGCTCCTCTCCTACGTACTTCGCACCCTCCGCTGGATCACTCCAGTGGATCCGCTTGGAGATTTTGTCCGCCATCTCCACTGGGTAGCCGAAGGCACGCATGGAGTCGCGGATCGCGTTCGGGCCGCGGTACATCTGGGTGACGCAAGTGATCGCCGCCTGGGCACGATTGTATTTCTCGTAGACGTAGTCGAGGACTTCCTCGCGCCGGTCGTGCTCGATGTCGACATCGATGTCGGGCGCCTCGGTCTGACCATCGACGCGAATCTCCGACAGAAATCGTTCGAACAGGAGGCCGTGCCGCACCGGATCCACCGCCGTGATGGCAAGGCAATACGCCACCGCGGAGTTCGCGGC
>JBKOVX010000259.1:0-6188 GCA_046724115.1 Gemmatimonadota bacterium
GTCGGGGACGGAAGATGTCTACAAGCTGTACGCCGAGAGCTTTCGGAGCGCCGAGCATCTGACGCGAATTCAATCAGAAGCGCAAGAGATTATTCTGCGCGCGTTTTCAGCGGCGCGTGGTGGGTCATCCTAACGAGGTTCAAGAATTCGTTCAAGTTTCGACGAAAAGTTGAACCAATTTTGGAAGTCGTCTCGAGGAACATCAGTTGATTGGCGCTCGCACAAAACTCAGGCGCCCGGCCTGAAGGAGTAAGGATCCCTAGGGCAGTTTCGACGTATAAGCGAGAATCGCCCAGTAGTGCGCGAAGCTCCCGCCCATGACGCACAGGTGCCAGATCTCGTGCGAGCCGAAAAGTCTCGGTAGTCTACCCCTTCTCGCCCGTGGCCACTTGGCGGCGCGAATCAGCGCGCCACCCGTGTAGATGATCCCGCCGGCGAGAATCCAGTAGAAGAACCCGAGCGGGGCCGCGGCGAGTAGGGGCCGGATCACGACCAGGGCGAGCCATCCCATACCGATGTACAACGCCGTCGACAGCCAGTCCGGCGCGTTCATCCACGCAACGGTTTGAACTACGCCCATCGCCGCGAGTGACCAGACTGCGATGAGAAGTCCGAGGCCGAGTCGACCGCGCAGAAGCACCAGGCATACCGGCGTGTATGTTCCGGCGATCAGCACGTAGATCATCATGTGATCGATGCGCCGCATGTGGGCGACGCCGCGCTCGGAGAGCTGGAGCGAGTGATAGAACGCGCTGGAGCAATACATCGCCACCAGACTCGCGCCGAATATTGAGAATGCGACGACTTGTCGAACGCTCCCGTTGTCGATCGCGATCAGGAGCAGCACGACCAATCCGATCACTGATAGGATCGCGCCGGCCAGGTGCGTCAGTCCGTTCACTGGTTCTCGGATGGAAATTCGCATCTATACAGAGTACTGCGGCGTGCGGTCTTGCCGCTACTTTGCGCTTCTGCTCAGCGCGCGCTCGATCATTTCGCGGGCGCGCTCCGGCTCGTCCACTTCGACGATCAGCCGATCGTAATGCTCGTGATCGAGCTCGAGCACGATGGTGCGCTCGGGGTCATGCACGTCGTAGAAGACGATGCGTCCCTGCTGATAAAAAGTGCCGGCGGTCAGAATGCCCGGCATGTTCGAGCCCCAGAGCTTGAGGCCGTGCCACCAACCGCCCGCGGACGCGGGATCAACGCGCACCGAGTGGATGTGAGAAAGCGGAAACTCGAGGTGGCTGCGCAGGGCCCACAGCTTGTCGACGCCTTCGACGTCGAGATGAATGAGGTCGCCTTCTATTGAAATGTTAACCATACCTCGTCTTCCCGCTTCCCGCTTCCCGCTTCCCGCTTCCCCCTTCCCCCTTCCCCCTTCCCGCTTCCCCCTTCCCGCCCTACTCCGCTTCGACCTGCGGGCGATGCGCGGCCTGCAACTTCTGCTGCAACTGCGGCGGCGCAGGCTCGTAGTGACTGAACTCGAGACTGTACGAGCCTCGGCCCGCAGTCAGCGACTTGAGCCGCGCCGGGAATTGCTCGAGCTCGGAGAGCGGAGCCTGCGCCGAGATCTGTACCAGCCCGGGTCGCGGTGAATCCGAGCCCCTGATCTGGCCACGATGCGACGAGAGCTCGCCGGCGATGTCGCCCATCCTCTCTTCGGGTGCGAGGATGTCGACGTTCACGATTGGCTCGAGGACGATCGGCCGAGCCTTGCCGAGAGCATCGAGAAACGCCTTGCGACCGGCCGACATGAATGCGACGTCCTTTGAATCCACCGGGTGACTCTTGCCGTCGTAGACGATCACTCGCACGTCCTGCAGCGGGAAGCCGGCGATGAAGCCATGCTCGAGGACGTTGCGCACGCCTTTCTCCACTGACGGGATGTACTGGCTCGGAATCGTGCCGCCCTTGACGGCGTTGACGAACTCGAATCCCTTGCCGCGCGGTAGCGGCTCGACCTTCAGATAGACTTCACCAAACTGACCAGCGCCGCCCGTCTGCTTCTTGTGGCGGTTGTGACCGTCCGCCTTCGCCGCGATGGTCTCGCGGAACGGTACCGACGGCGGCCGCGTGTCGAGCTCGATCTTGTACTGCGCCGCCATCTTCTCGAGGATCGCCTTGAGGTGCATCTCGCCGAGTCCGCGCATCACGGTCTCGTTAGCCTGCGCATTGTGCTCGATCCGGAAACACGGATCCTCGGCGGCGATCTTGTGCATCACATCGGAAACTTTCTGCTCATCGCCTCGCTTCTTCGGCAGTACGGCCAGACCGAAAACGGGAGTCGGCAGCTCCAGCGGACGCACGTGCAGGTGAGCGTCCTCGGCGGAGTCGTGCAGGATGTGATCGAACTGGATCTCCTCGATCCTGGCGATGGCAACGATGTCACCAGGGAGAGCTTCCTGTACCTCCGTCTGCGTTTTTCCGCGCAGCATGTAGAGGTGGCCAGGCCTGATCGGCTTGCGACCATCGCCGATGTACAGCTGC
This sequence comes from Gemmatimonadota bacterium, assembly GCA_046724115.1. Taxonomy (GTDB): domain Bacteria; phylum Gemmatimonadota; class Gemmatimonadetes; order Gemmatimonadales; family Gemmatimonadaceae; genus UBA4720. The sequence continues at coordinate 2,491 of JBKOVX010000259.1, forward strand.
ATGTTCGGCGTCAGGCGCCCCTGGTGCACGCGAAACACCGCGATGCGGCCGATGTAAGGATCAGTCTCAATCTTAAAGACGTGCGCAAGAGCGTGCTTGCTGGAATCGGGAACCGCCGTCAGCTCCTTGATGTCGCCGTCGCCGCCCGTCGGTGTGCTCACGTAGACGGGCGGATTCCCCTCAGTCGGATTCGCCAGCAGCTTGACGATGACTTCGAGCAGCTCGGCGACGCCAGCGCCGGTTTTGGCGGATGTGAAGAGGACGGGAATCAAATGCCCCTCGCGCAGTGCCTGCTCGAGGGGCTCATGTAGTTCTTCCGGCGTGACCTCGCCTTTTTCGAGGTACTGGGTCATAAGGTTCTCATCGACCTCGACCACCTGTTCTACAAGCCGACGGTGCGCGTCCTCCACCGACGAGAAGTCGGCTTCGCCCGACGGCGCGAAGAAGCAGTCGGAGACCTTCTTCCGATCGCCGGCGGGAAGATTCAGTGGGAGACATTCGCTGCCGAACGCCTGCTGGATGCGCTGGAGCAGGTCTTCGCAGTCGACATTCTCAGCGTCGATCTTGTTGACGATGATCACCCGGTCGAGCCCGCGCTTTTGCGCGTATTGCATGAAGCGACCGGTCATCATCTCGACGCCGTTCTGCGCGTTGATCACGATCGCCGCGGTCTCGACTGCCGCGAGCGAGGGGAGCGCATGACCCAGGAAATCCGGGTAGCCCGGCGTGTCGAGCAGGTGGACGCGCACTGTTTCGCCGTCCGCCTTGGCCTCGAAGCTGGCGACAGCAAGCTTGAGAGAGTGGTGAAGCTGTTTCTCGAGCGGGGTGTAGTCGAAAACGGTAGTGCCGCGCTCGACGCTGCCAGCCGCGGGAACCGCTCCCGCTTTCGCCAGCAGCGCCTCGGCCAGGCTGGTCTTGCCGCTGCCAGCCTGGCCGACGAGCGCGATTGTCCTGATGTGATGGATGGGGTTAGTCACGACGTGCCTCCTTGCCGCTGCCTTCTTATAGCAAGAAAACCAGGTGATGGGAAGGCGCACCGGGGGTCAGTCAGCGTAGCTGGAGGGGGGCCTCAGCCATACATTAGACGGCCAGCGCCGAGGGACCCCTTGAACGATCTTTTCGATCAGCAGCCCGCCAGCGACGAGGGACCCCTGACCGACCTCTTCGATCAGCTCCAGAAGACGTTCGGAAGTCACTTTACAATGAAGAGGGAGCTGCGCGCCGGGGGGATGGCCCGCGTGTTCGTGGCTCGCGACGAAGCCCTCGGCCGGGAAGTCGTCGTGAAGGTGCTGCCACCGGAGCTCACCTACAATTTCTCGGCGGCGCGATTCGGCCGGGAGATCAAGCTCGCTGCCGGCCTTCAGGAGCCACACATCGTACCGGTGCTCACCGCCGGTCAGACTCTGAACGGGCTCCCCTACTTCACGATGCCGTTCGTGAAAGGGGAATCGTTGCGCGTGCGGATCCTGAAGGGTCCGGTTCCCCTCGATGAGAGCATGAGGATACTGCACGACGTCGCCCGCGCCCTCGCCTACGCGCATCGGCAGGGCATAGTACACCGCGACATCAAGCCGGAGAACATTCTGCTCAGCGAGGGCACGGCTGTCGTTACCGATTTCGGAATCGCGAAGGCGGTTCAGGCAGCGAGGACGGCAACGCCCCTCGGGGGAGCGATTACCCAACCGGGCGACTCGCTCGGAACCCCCATGTACATGGCTCCCGAGCAGGCAGCCTCCGACCCGTCGACGGACCAGCGAGCGGACATCTATGCGTGGGGCGTCGTCGCGTACGAGCTGATCACGGGAAAGCACCCCTTCGCCGGCAAGTCGACGCCACAAGCGTTGCTGACGGCGCAGATGTCGGACACCCCGCCTCCGATAACGGGAACCAACTCGAAGGTTCCACGACCGATCGGGGATCTGGTGCTACGCTGCTTGTCGAAGACAGCCGCGATGCGTCCAGCCAACGGGACCGAGCTTCTCGCCGCGCTCGATGATCCATCGACCATGCGGTCACCGGTCATCAATGTCGATTGGCCACGCCGGCGAGGCGCGGTCATCGCTACGTTCGTCATTGCCTTGATGCTGGTCGGCGGAGCAATGTGGCGGGCACGAGCTGCATCGACCAGACCACCGTTGATCGCAGTACTGCCTTTCGAGAGCGAAGGGCCGGGCGCTGATTCCAGTTTCGCCGACGGGCTCCGCGACGCCGTTACCGGAAAGCTCGCGCGTCTGGGAGGGCTAAGCGTCATCGATCGGAAAAGCGTCACGTCACTCGCACCATCTTCGGGGATGAGCGCGCAGCAGGCAGGGAAGTCGGTCGGCGCCGACTATGTGTTGCGGGCATCGCTGCGCTGGGCGAAGGGAGCTGACGGTCTGCCGCTGGTGCGCGTGATCCCGGCACTCATACGCGTGTCCGACGGCACTACGACCTGGGCGGGTGAGCCGGAGATTGTGTCGCCCGGAGATCCTTTCACCATCCAGGCAAGCGTCGCCACGCGGGTTGCCGAGGCATTGGATGTGGCGATGGTCGCTCGAGAGCGCACCACCATTGCCCGCCGCGCGACGAGCGATACCGGAGCATTCGCCGCCGTCATACGTGGCAAGCGAATAAGCGAGGAGAATACAGCGTCGTCTTACTGGGAATACGAGAAGGCGCTGCGTTATTTCGAGAGCGCGTACGAGCGAGACCCGGATTACGCGGATGCTCTCGGACTGGCCGCGCAGACAATGGCGATCATGTCCTATTCTGGCGGGCGGAAGATGCTCGACTCGGCTTCCGTCCTTGCGCAACGCGCGCTGGAGATAGAGCCAACCCAGGTGAACGCCGTCGCAACATTGGCATTTCGCGGCTTCAACCGTCCCGCCGAAGCCCTCGCCATCCTCAGACGTGCGGTGCGAGAGAATCCATCGAACATCGAGCTCCTGGCGTACGAGCAGCGCGCGCTGTTGTTCGTCGGTGACTCTGCGGGCGCGTGGGACGCCGTGAAGCGCGTCGTTCCTCTTGCGCCGGCATCCAAATCGGTGCTCGCGACCAGCTTCAATACCGCGCTGGCACTTCGGCGGTACAGCGATGCGACCGATCTTGTCGCGCGCGAGCGAGCACTCGATCGCGAGGCTCTTGGCCCCATCTTCGATGCCGCGACCCTCGCTGAAAAGCTCGGTGACAAGCCCGGCATTGCGCGAGCAGTGCGAGAGCTGCGAGCGCGCGGCGGCAGAGTGGGTGCGTCAGATGGCGAGCTTCTGCGGAACGGAGACGCCGCGCTTCAGAGCGAGCTCGCCAATGGTTCGCTGGCGTCGTTCGCACCCGGGTCTGCGCTCGACAGCGTGAACTTCTACGCCGAGAAGGCCGAGCTGTTCATGGCCCGCGGAGATCGCGCCCGCGCCGGCGCGCTGGCGGATTCCGCCTGGCGACTGGAGAAGCGGATGGCTGACGATCCGAATCAGTCGGCGTACGTGAGGCGAACACAGTATGAAGTTCTGGCGTGGCTCGCCGCATTGCGAGGCGATCGTGGAAATGCACTAGGCATGCTCCGGAAAGCCGGCGAGAGTCAGACCATCGCCATGTATCCCCACGGTGCCGAAGGAGTGCAGTTGTCTTGCACGAGAGCGGCTGTGTACGGGTTCCTAGCCGACCTCGAAACGATGGAGCCCCTTGCCCAGGTCTGTTTCACGAGTGAGAACGGCTATCCGATCGCG
>JBKOVX010000147.1:0-2521 GCA_046724115.1 Gemmatimonadota bacterium
TGCCCGTGACGCGCTACCCGACATCTTCGAGAACGGATCCTGTGTCGCGGTCGGCGATTTCAACGGCGATGGACACCCCGATGTCTTCGTCGGCAGCAGAGTGGTATCGAGGGGCTACGGCCTCATTCCGAAGAGCCACCTGTTGCGGAACGATGGCGCTGGTCACTTCACCGATGTGACACTACAGATCGCCCCCCAGTTATCGGACGCGGGGATGGTCACATCGGCGACGTGGATCGACTACGACCATGATGGCAAGCTCGACCTCATAGTCGTCGGGGAATGGATGCCGGTGCGCGTGTTTCACCAGGAGAACGGCAATCTCGTCGATCGCACCAGGGAAGCAGGATTGTCAGGTACGAATGGCTGGTGGAATACCGTGCAGGCTGTCGATCTGCGCGGCAATGGCCGACAGGATTTGGTGCTGGGAAATCTCGGGCTCAATTCGTATCTGCGCGCCTCGGCGAAGGAACCGGCCCGTCTCTATGTCAACGATTTCTCGCACAGCGGCGGCGGGAATGTGGAGCAGATTCTCACGTCGTACAGGAATGGTGCGAGCTACCCGCTTGCCGGCCGCGACGAGCTCGTGCGCAAGATACCATCGCTCAAGGCGAAGTATCCGACCTACCAGGCTTTTGGCGCCAGTCGTATCGAGGACATCTTCCCGGCCTCCGACGTTCGGCAGGCGCAGATGCGCGAAGCGGATACGTTCGCCAGCGCCGTCGCGTTGAACAACGGCGACGGGACCTTCACACTACAGTCGCTGCCCACGCAAGCGCAGTTCGCGCCGATCTACGCGGCGTTGGCCGGCGATTTTGACGGCGACGGCAAAACGGATTTGCTCGTCGGCGGGAATCTGTACGGCGTGACTCCGGCGCTCGGTCGCTACGACGCCAGCTATGGATTGATGTTGCGCGGGGATGGAGCAGGGCACTTCACGCCGGTCGATATGGATCAGAGTAACTTTGTCATCGACGGCCAGCTACGCGATCTGAAATTGTTGCGCGCCGCCGACGGCCGTCGGTTGATTGCCGTCGCCCGCAACGACGATCGGCTGCTGATTATCCGCTCACTCTCGCCCACGGTTGGTGCGCGTGCGGCCACGGGAACAGCTCCGGGTGGAACAGGTGCGCGAGGAGCTCAACGCCCTCCGCCACCCGCGGACCCGGCCGCGCAAAATACGCGTTCGCGTCAACAGCGTAAATCGCAGCGTCGTTGATTCGCGGCAAGCGATTCGCAACCGCGATCGCGTCCTGTAAGCCGTAGCCGCACGGTGCGACGATGATGATCTCGGGATCCGACGCCGCGACATCGTCCCAGGTTATCCGCCGCGAATCGCCGCCCAGCTGACCGAGCGGATCGTCGCCGGCGGCTGCCGTAATCATCTCGGGCACCCAGTGACCGGCGCAGAAAAGCGGCTCTGTCCACTCCAGAAACGTGATCGGCTTTGGCTGCGCACCGCTGACTGCCGCGCGCACGCGGTCGAGTCGGGCTCGGTTTTGGTCAATGAGCTTTTCCGCCGCTCCGATCCTTTCCGTGGCGCCGCCAATCGCAAGGATATTCTCCTCGATCTCGGCGAAGTTGCGCGGAGTGAGAGACAGCACCTGGGGCGGATTGGCCATGTCGCGCAGCGCGCGACCGAGCTCGTTGCCAGACGGCGCGCAGACCTGGCAGAGGTCCTGGGTGAAGACGAGATCCGGCTTGAGCTCGTCGAGGAGGATCTCGTCCACCTGATACAAGCTCTCCCCAGTGGCGAGGTGCGCGGCGACGGCGCGATCGATCTCCTTCTGGGACAGTCCTTCGAGTGGCAGGGCGGGCCTGCTCACCACCGGCAGCGAGCGGACTTCGGGCGGATAATCGCACTCATGCGATCGGCCGACGAGCTCGGCCCCGGCGCCGAGTGCGCAGGTGATTTCGGTGGCGGCGGGGAGGAAACTTACTATGCGGGGCATTCAGAGAATCTAACGGCAACTGAAGACGACCAGCTGGGGGCTTTCGGCGGAGCAGCCGGCGGCTTCGAGCGGGCTTGGAGCTCCCCGCTCCTCCGCTCACTGCTCTTCGCTGGTAGTCTTCAGTTTGTCTTTTTATCCGAATCTGAGCTTAGCAACCGCGATGGCCCCATTGAGCGTCACCATTCCGATATTGGTCAGGATTACCGCCCAGTCGTGAATGACGAAACCATAGATGGTCCACAGGGTGCTGGCGGTAATGAGTATGGCGAACATTCCGAAATGAAGATCGCCGGTCCGGCGAGTTCGCCAGGTCCTGATCACCTGTGGAATGAATGCGCTGACGGTCAGGGCGCCGCCGATGAAGCCGAAATACTTTAGCATGGCATCGTGTTGAGGGTAGAGACCAAAACTAGCCGCTTTTGTCGAGGACCGAGGCCCGAGGACCAAATGCATTGATAATCGCGGACTAATCGAGGATTTCGGACAACCGAGGACGGTGATGGTCCTCGATCCTCAGTTAGTCCGCGTTCATAGATGCCGTTGGTCCTCGGGCCTCGTCCTCATCAGGC
>JBKOVX010000040.1:0-3475 GCA_046724115.1 Gemmatimonadota bacterium
GCCGCGGACTCAGCCCCATTTCGTCGAGGAAGCGATGGCCGCCGGTTCCCCGCTCTCCTCGGGATTTTACGCGAGTCATTACGAGTCGATCCTTGGTGCGCGTCATTCCGACATAGAGCAGCCGGCGCGCCTCCTCTAGCTCCAACCGATCTACAACGCCGTCGCGTGGAATCGGAATCAGCTGTTCGTCTTCGACTCCAACGATGTACACGCGAGAGAACTCGAGGCCCTTCGTGGAATGGAGCGTGAGCAGGTTGACGCGATTTCGCTTGGCCTCGGCGCCGTCGTATTTCGAGAGCACCGCACGCTCGAGGAAGGTGAAGATTTGCGTCGCGAGATCCCCGGTGGCGCAGGCATCGATGAGTCGACGCAGTCGTCCCATCGTCTCAGGGTATCGCTTGTCGGCGGATTTCTGGGCGCGCAGGCGCTCCATCAGTTGATGGCCGCCGAGGAGGCGAATCAGATCATCGACGGTCGGCAGATCTTCATCGCCGCAGGCCGTCCGCTCCGAATTGTAAAAATCGAGACACTCGCTGTGACGGCCGAGTGAGTATGGTGGAACGAGATCGAAGATTTTTCGCGCCTCCTCGCAGAGCTCGCGTTCGTCGCCAAGAGCGAGGGCGACGCCGAGCTGATCGAGGAGGTTGACGAGCGCGGTCTTGCGGGCGTACGCGACGCGCGTCTCGCTGAGAGCGGGAACGAGCCGCGCGAGTGTGCGGGTGTCGTCGAGCGCGCGATGCGAACGCCCGGCATGAATACCATAACGCTTTGCGAGATGCTCTAGCTTGCGACTGGTGGCGTGGAGTGTTCGCGCTAGCGGCAGAGTGTCGTAGGTCGAGAAATCCGTTCCGCGCGGAAGCTTCGCCGCCATTCGGCGAAGGATGGGGAAGTCGAACATGTAACCGTTGTGCGCGACGAGGACATCCGATCCGCAGAACTCGCGGAACTGAGGCCACATCACCTCGAAATAGGGAGCGTCAGCAACGTCGCTCTCGGAGATCCCGTGCGCACCGAGCGCGCCGGAGGTGATGGGCACACGCGGTTTGACACGTGTGTGAAATTCATCCACGATTCTGCCGTGTCGAACCCGCACCGCGGCGATCTCCACAATCTCGGCGCGATCGACATCCTTGTCGGTTGTCTCGATATCGACGGCCGTGAAATCACGGAACGTGTTGGCGAAGCCCCGTGTGCGGACGAGCTGGGCGGTCTTGAAAAGACCGAGGCCGAGGCCGAGCGATGGAAAGTCGGCGGCAGTTATGCGCAGCGCGTCAGCGTGTGGTGAACCGCCAAGCTCCACGGATCGGATGCCCATCTCCAGAACGATCTTCCTCGCCGCGATCTCGGCGCCGCCGAGCCTCGGCATCCACACTGGGCGGCCGGTTGCCGCTGCGCCTGAGATCTGCTCGGCGAGGGCGACGACTTCCTCGTGTGACGCCGGATCGCTGAGATCCTCCTGATGTTCTTCGAGAATTGTGCGATACGTTCCGACTTTCTCGGACAGGATGTCTTCGACCAGCGCTCCGAGCGTCGTGTGACTCTTCCCCAGCGCCTCGAGGTTTTTCAGGGCGTAGAATCCCCGCCATATTTTTTTTGCGTCGCCGTGCTCGCGCGGCAGCGTGCGCGCCATATGCTCGAGCTGATGGATGAGAGTGCGTCCGGTCTCTTCAGCCCAGGCACGGGCGCTGTCGAACAACGCGTCCGGCAGCACTGCTTGATAAAAGAGCTCTTGCTGGATTTCGTCGGTTGGGTTGGCGATGACGCGCAACGCGGCGAGCGCGTAAGCAACGACCTTATCGTCCGCGAGTGCTCGTCCCTGGGCCAGGCAACACGGAATGCCGGCATTCAGGAAAGCTGACTCGAGAGCACTTCCGATCTTGTGCGTTCGATAGAGGAGCGCCACGTCTCCCCACCCGAGCGCGGTGTCGCGTCGGGCACGATCTCGACGGAGATCATCCATGATCCACTTCGTCTCGCCATCGTCGTCGGGGAAGCCGACTGCTTCGACGGGGAACTTCGAGTCATGGGTGGTCTGCTGCGGCTTTCGGTTGGCGAACATCGGCTGATTCAAGGTTATGAATTGCCGAGCCACGCCGAGTATGGAGCGCGGGCAGCGATGGTTCTCCTCGAGGTGAACAACACGTTCCGCGGGAATCGCGAAGTCATCCTGGAATTGGCGGAAGACGCGAGGATCGGCGCCGGTCCACGAGTACACCGACTGTTCATCGTCGCCGACGGCGAACACGTGCCGGTGGTCCTGCGAGAGGCGACGCACGATCGCGTACTGAATCGGATTCAGATCCTGGAATTCGTCGACCAGCACGACGTCCCAGCGCAGACGAATCTGAAGGGCGATGTCGTCCATGCGCAGCAGCTGCGCCATCTTGAGCACCAGAGTGTCGAAGTCGGCGACGTTCTTTTCCGACATCATCCGCTGGTATCTGTCGTATATCCTTTGATAACGGTGGCCGAGTGCTTCGCCGCGGAAACGGTAGCGCGAAAAAGCGTCGAGGACGCTGTTCTGCATCTTCCGCGGAACCCTGAGCCGCCGCAGAACTGACTTCTGGTATGGCTCGTCGGCGATGCCGAAGCCGGGCTGCAGATCGACCTTGTCTCCAAACTCACGCAGCAGCTCAGCGCAGAAGGCGTGGATCGTCCCGCGCTTCACGCGCTCTACGCGTTCGCCCAGCTCGTTCTGCAGGCGCTCGGCGATCTCACCGGCGGCTTTGTTGGTGAAGGTGAAAACGCAGATCCTTGCCGGATCGATGGCGAGCTGCTCCATCAGATATCTGACGCGCTCGATGAGGCAGAACGTCTTGCCGGCGCCAGGGCCAGCGAGAACGAGAAGGGGTTGCGGCGCGGCTTCGATCGCGGCGCGCTGACTCGGCGATGGAGTGTGTGAAACAGAAGCGGCGTCGGTCGCGACCGACGCCGCATCAGCGATGAGCGCTTTCTCCGTGCGCGCGGACGGGTCCGCGCGGGTGGCGATGACCGTCAGGTGTCGGTCGTGCGATAGAAGAACTGTTCGCGAACGACCTTGCCATCCTTGACTGTGTACAGAGCCATCTCCTCCATATTGTTCCGCTTGCCAGTCGGCTTGAAGGTGACGTCGTAATTGTAGTAGACCGCGAACTTGTCGTCGTTGCCGACAAACGGTCCCTGGACGTCAGCCGCGTGCACGACGTTGTTCTCACCCCACCATTGGTTCTTGGCGCGGATCGCGTCAATTCCTTTTTGCTCGCGTGGCATCGTTTCGTTGCCCATCGATTCGATGCTGACGATGTCGGGCGAGTAAAGGCTGTTGATGGCATCCATGTTCTTGCCGACGCGACAGAACGAGACGAGCTCTTCGGCGACGGCGGCGGTGGTGGGGTCGGTGGCTGTTGTCATGGGGGTCTCCTTGAAATTCCCTTCTCCATACTAGCACCGGGAACCGGGGCCGGGGAGTAACTAATTCGTATAGATCGGGCTCGGA
>JBKOVX010000143.1:0-2161 GCA_046724115.1 Gemmatimonadota bacterium
GCTAGGCGCTGACCGCTGCTGTCGCTGACCGCTAACCGCTGCAAACGTCGGGACAGATTGCGTGGCGTGAGGTCAACAGCGTGGTTTCTTCGAGCGCCACCGAGGTCTGTCTAGTCGTAGTCAGCGGTAAGCAACAAGCGCAGCGGCTGACAGCGCCCAGCAGGCGTCTTTTTCTTTGTTCGCTCAGGACTCTCTCGCCAGTTTTCTCGTGTTCTCGGTGGGCGTCTCTCGCGCCACCGTCGGCGTCGCGCCAGCCGGACGCGCGACAAGCGGAAGACCGAGATACTCTCTCGCCCGGTTGAGCGCGTCGTCGATGTTGCCGAAGAGGTTCTCCTCTCCGATCACAGGTAAAATGTCCGAGCGAACCAGGGCAAACATCGGTTGAGCGTGGACATCCGACAACAGCAGTAGCGTTCCCTCGTGTCGACACCGTCGCGCCAGCTCCTGCAGCGCGTGCAAGCCCGTGGCGTCGACCGCCGGCACGTCCCTCATGCGAATGATCAGAACCTTGGGCTTCTTGCCCACCTGGTTGATCGTGTCCTTGAATTGCTCTGCCGCGCCAAAGAAGAAAGGTCCGTTGATCTCGAACACTTCCACTCCAGCAGGAACGCTGCGGTCGCGCACGGCGTTCGGATCTGCCTCCTCATCGCCGTCGGCGTCGGCCAGCTCGCGCGTCACGATGCTGACGTTGGTGACTTCCGCCATACGGCGCATGAACAGGAACGCCGCGAGTACCATCCCCACCTCGATCGCAACCGTCAGGTCGACGATCACCGTCAGCGCAAAGGTCGTGACGAGCACCACCACGTCACTCTTTGGCGCCGTCAGCTCGCTGCGAAAGGTCCGCCACTCGCTCATGTGATACGAGACCACCACCAGGATCGCAGCCAGCGTCGCGAGCGGAATCAGACCGGCCCACCTGCCGAAGAAGAGCGTGATGAGCAGGAGCGTCAGCGAGTGAATCATCCCGGCGACAGGAGTGCGTCCGCCGTTCTTGACGTTGGTCGCGGTCCGGGCGATGGCGCCCGTCGCCGGAATGCCGCCGAAAAGCGGCGAGGCGATGTTGGCGATTCCCTGGGCAACCAGCTCCATGTTGGAGCGGTGGCGCCCGCCAATCATGCCGTCGGCAACTACAGCCGACAATAGAGATTCGACCGCCGCCAGTAGCGCAATCGTGAAGGCTGGGGCGACCAGACTACCGAGTTGGGTAAATGTGACGTGCGGGAGCGTCGGATGCGGGAATGATGCGCTGATGGCGCCGAAGCGCGAGCCGATGGTCTCGACCGGGAGGTGAAAGGCACGAGCGACCAATGTCGTAGCGATCAGCGCCACGAACGGCCCCGGAATTCGTCGACTCACTCGCGGCCACGCGACCATGATGCCGAGCGCCAGCGCCGAGACTCCAGCAGCGGTCAGATCGATCGAATCGAGATGGCTGAGAATCACTCCCCACTTCGGAATGAACTCGGCCGGAAGACTGGCCACCTTCAGTCCAAGGAAATCCTTGACCTGGCTCGAGAAGATGATGACGGCAATGCCGCTGGTGAACCCGACAACGACAGGATGCGGAATGAACTTGATCGCCGCGCCGAGTCGCGCTACGCCAAGGATGACGAGAATGACACCTGCCATCACTGTGGCGACGATGAGCCCATCGATCCCGAAGCGCTGGACGATTCCGTAGACGATTACGACGAATGCACCAGTCGGTCCGCCAATCTGTACTCGCGACCCACCGAGCGCCGAGATGATGAATCCGGCAACGATGGCGGTGTAAAGGCCGCGATCGGGCGTCACTCCGCTCGCGATCGCGAATGCGATCGCAAGAGGCAACGCGACTATGCCGACGATAACGCCGGCAACCAGATCCGACGTGAATTGAGAACGATTGTACGACTTGAGCGTCGTAACTGATTTCGGGACTAGCAAGATTTCTCGTAAGGAGACAGAACGGCGGACACGACACGACGAGGTGCCTTACAGGACTGTCGACCTGCAGCACAAGCAACGGCCAGCCCGAGATAGGCCTAAAGCGGCGCGTGGCGCGCCTCACCCGAATAACCGAATTGCGAGGCGGAGGGTACCTCAATAGTATCCGTTGGTGGCCCTCCTTTACTCCTACCTCAACAAATACCGCCGGCTGATCCTGCTGGCACTGGTC
>JBKOVX010000310.1:0-2389 GCA_046724115.1 Gemmatimonadota bacterium
CAAATACTTTCTCTGGGTCGCCGGCGATGCGGCCGAGGTCACCAGCTTACCGCATTCGATTCAGACGCTGGTCTTCTGAGCGCAGCAGTTGAAAAACACAACGGTCGCGACATTACGCCGCGACCGTTATGAAGTTGGAGCGCTATGTTAGTGCGCCAAATCCCTTACCGCCGCGGCCAACGAACGCACCCTCGCGGCATCACGCGAACCCGCGGCGTCGCTATCCAACTGCGCTGCCAGTGCGGTCAGTGTCGCGGCGCGATTTGCTGAGGCTGCTTCCGCGGCCGCCAGCTGCTGCCGCGTCGCCGAGATCCTGTTCGCTGCCAATCCGCCCGAGCGCTCGAGCTGATCGACATAGGCCCTCGCCAGAGCGAATGACGGTGGCCAGACGAACGGCTGCTGCCCCTGAACATTGTAGTAGTCGAAATGAACCGTCTTCGCTGCGTCGATTTCGTTCTGCGAAATGAACGCGCTGGGCGCCAGCTCGAAGATGTCGAGACCGCGCGTGATCTCCGAGCTCACGATCACCCCGTTGTACCAATACGCCGACCACGAGCCACTCAGCTTGAGGGTGGTGTCGGCGGGACCGCGATCGAAGTAGGCGATCTCGCGCGGATGCGCGGCATCGGACCAATCGAAGACGGAGATGCCTCCCTGATACCATCCCTGCACCATCACGTCGCGCCCGGGAATCGGAATCAGCGAGCCGTTGTGCGCTACGCAATTCTCGTTGCGCGTCTGGGGGACGGGGAGCTTGTAGTAACTCTGGAATTGCATCGCCGAGCCCGAGACCGTGAAGATCGCGTCGGCACCCCACTCGCGTGGATCAGTCGAGCGGCACTTCGGCTGCATGCCACCGCCCCACTCGTCGGAGAAGAGAACCTTGCTGCCGTCGTTGTTGAACGTCGCGGAATGCCAGTACGAGAAATTGGAATCCGCCGCCGCGTTGAGACGAACGGGATGCGCCGGATCACTGATGTCGAGCAGCAGTCCGTAGCCACCGCATGCACCACCGGCTCTTCCAATTGCCGGATAGAGCGTGATGTCGTGACATTGGCTCGGCCCGGGCTTGGGACCCGGCTTTTCTGACTGGTCCGCGCCAAACATTTTTGCGACGATGCCAGGAAGGTCGCGACGCAGCTGCGCACTGTCGGCACCAGTAGGCGCGCCCTTTCCACCACGAGCAGCGACGATCCCTTTCAGCTGTTCTGCGATCCAGAAGTCGGGCGCGACCTGCTCCTCACCGAAAATCACTGCCGTGTACGCGCCGCGTGCCTTGGCCGCTTCCACTTCCTTTTTGTGCTCGGCGATGTCGATGGCGGTTTCACCGTGTGTGGCTGGTCGTGTGAGTCCCTGGAAGATCCTCGGCGAGTTCACTACCGCCGCCTGTTCCGGGTGAGCCAGCGGCACCTTGATCACTTCGATGCGGAACAACGCCGAGTTGGGATCCTTGTCCGGCGAGAGATTTACGCAACCGGCCAGCTCGTTCGGGGAGCGCACCGGCGCGGAGCCGGAGATGTAGACGTAGACGTTGTTGGGATCCTTCGGATCCACGAGCAGGCTGTGGGTGTGCGATCCGCGGCACGTCTGCACGTTGCCGACATTTTTCGGATTGGCGATGTCGCTGATGTCGAAGATGCGGATGCCGCGCAAGCGCTCTTTGCTGACGGTGTCCTTCACGCCCTCGCCGCCGCAGTCGAGACGCGCGCCGAGGTCCTCGCCGGAGACGAAGAGGAGATTGCGGTAGACCGAGACGTCGCTCTGGGATGCCGGACAGAAGAACCCCGTCTTGAGCACCGGCTGGCGCGGATTCGAGATGTCCCACACCTGATAACCGCTGAAGCTTCCCTGAAAGACATCGTTGCCAATGAAGGCCAGATCGGAATTGATCCCGGCGGCGAATTTCTCGGACGGTTTCGTCTTCGACAGCACCCGCAGATTCCAGATCGCCTCAGCGGCGTCGTAGGCGCCGGGGCGAAGCCCGATTCGGGGATCCGGAGTTGGTTCCGATACAGACCGATTGGCGGGCGGGATCACTGAAGTCGCAGACGGCGAGTAGGTCGTCGGCGCGCAGGCCGCGGCGAGCGCGATCACGGCGAACGCGGTCAGCAGTGACGAGGGTGATCCGTGACGGGTCGGATTGAGACTCATTGTGTGTTCCTCTGGACGTGGGTGCAGCCGAGTTCGCTTTCTCTCTCGAGTCGCTTCTTCTCTATGGTATATGGGCGCCGAATATCGCCGACGCCAGCATCTTCCGCATCCGCTCGATCTCGGTGGTCTGATCTGCGCTGATGTCCGATGCCAGCTTGTAGACGGTAATGTCCTGAGCAGCTCCAGGGGTGCCGAACAGGTCATTCACCATGGTGACCGCTCCCTGGTGGTGCTGGAT
>JBKOVX010000227.1:0-3318 GCA_046724115.1 Gemmatimonadota bacterium
ATCAAAATGGGATTCGGCGAGATCCAGTTCGATTACATCAGATTCCCGGAACCATTCAAGAGTCTGCCGCCGCAAGTCTTCCCCGAGCAGGCCGGTCGCAGCAAGCCGCAGGTCCTCGCTGAATTCCTGAGCACGGCGCGGGCGCGCTTCGCGAAGCTCGGCGTGAGGACGACCGCCGACATCTTCGGCCTCGTCACCACCGTTGGCGGTGCGCTCGAGGTCGGACAGAAGTGGGAGCCGATCACGGAATCGGTCGACGTCGTACTGCCGATGGTTTATCCGTCGCACTATCCGCCGGGCTCGTTCCAGCTGCCGCACCCGAACGCCGATCCGTACGACGTGATCCACATCGCCATCTCACGCGCCCGTGAGCGCGACGAGAAGCTCGGCATCAAGGGCGAGCACGTGCGTCCCTGGCTCCAGGCGTTCTCTCTCGGCAAGCCGCCGTACGGCCCGCATGAGATCGAGGAGCAGAAGCGCGCGGTGTACGATTCCGGGTACGACGGGTGGGTTATGTGGGAGCCGGGGTCGCGGTACGACAAGTTCCTGCCCGGGCTCGAAAAAACTTTCGTCTCGCGGAAGAAAGTGCCTCCCGTTCCACGGCCGGCGAATCGGCTCGACTAAAGAACTGCGACAGAACGGGTGCGAGTAGCACAGCGGCCAGATTGATAGTTCACGACGCCGTGACGGTTCTACTGGCGTTGAAGCCACAACCAACTGCTTGTGCTCAGAATGGCGGTAGTGCCGTCACGACGTAGTGAACGCGTGACTGACACCTGTGCTTCTCACACCTCGCACCCGTTCTGTTGCAGTTGCCTGGACAATTAAGAATTTTTCCTCAGGGTCCGCTGCGCGGACCATTATATATTGTGCCCCATGACGACAACCGTCTCCATCTCGGGCATGACCTGCGTCCATTGCGTGCGCGCAGTGTTCACCTCGCTCGCGGGAGTGCCCGGTATTGATCGAGCGGATGTCTCGATCGGTCGCGCGGTAATCGAGCACGACGGCACCGTTACGCCGGAACAGATTCGCGACGCCATCGCGGTCGCGGGCTACGAAGTGACGGATTCAAAAATCAATCGGACGCTGCCCCTCGCGCCATGATGACGCCCACCCATAATCCGCAGATCCAGGAAGACGACGAGCGGACTATAGGTGCGCTGCTGGCCCCGGACATCCTCGACATGCTCGAGGAGAGTCCGGACGCGATTGGCGCCGAGACCGAGGAGCTGCACGCCAAGGATCTCGCCGATGTCGCGCAGACGCTGCCGCGCGAAATGGTGGCGCCATTCCTATCGGCCCTACCGGTCGAGCGTGCCGCCGACGTACTCGAGTACCTGAACGAGGAGCTGCGCACCGAAGTCCTCGAGACGATGAGCGTGCGCCAGGCGGCCGAGCTCGTCACGGAGATGACTCCGGACGATCGCGCCGACGCTCTCGAGGAGCTCCACGAGGACAGCGCCGAGGAGATTCTCGCCGAGATCCCCGCCGCCGAGCGCGCCGAGACGGAGAAGCTCCTCGCCTACGACCCGGACTCGGCCGGCGGTCTGATGACGACGGAGTTCGTCTCCGTCTCGCAGGATACGCCGGTCGAAGAAGCTCTCGCCGCCGTCAGGCGCATTGCCAGGTCAGAAAGACTCGAGGCGATGAACACCATCTACACCACTGATTCCGCCGGCCGCGTGCAGGGGGTGATGTCTCTGCGCGAGCTGCTCGCTGCACCCGAGGGTGGCAGAGTCTCAGACATTGCGTGGCAGGAAGTGCAGACTGTCCCCGTCACCGCTGATCGCGAGGAAGTCGCGCGCAAGGTGCGCGAGTACGACCTGGTTGCTGTACCCGTCGTGGATGAGAACGGCGTGATTCAAGGCGTGGTCACCGTCGATGACGTAATCGACGCTCTCGTCGAGGAGCACACCGAGGACGTCCAGCGCTTCGGTGGAATGGAAGCGCTCGACATGCCGTACACGCAGATCGGATTCTTCTCGATGATCGGCAAACGCGCGCCGTGGCTCGCCGCGCTGTTTCTCAGCGAGATGCTGACGACAACGGCGATGGGGCACTTTCAGGGAGAGCTGGAGAAGGCGGTGGTGCTCGCTCTGTTCGTGCCGCTCATCATCAGCTCGGGCGGAAACTCCGGATCACAAGCGACATCGCTGATCATCAGGTCGCTGGCGTTGGGCGAGATCAAGTTGCGCGATTGGTGGAAGATCCTGCTCAGAGAGTTGCCTTCAGGCCTCATGCTCGGCGCAATTCTCGGGGTGATGGGAATCCTCCGAATTTTGCTGTGGCAGCACCTCGGGATCGGCCAGTACCCACACCCAAATCTGCTGGCGCTGACGATCGGCGTGGCGCTGGTCGGTGTGGTCACGTTCGGCTCGCTCGCCGGCTCGATGCTGCCGTTCGTGCTGCAAAAACTCGGGTTCGATCCCGCGAGCGCGTCCGCGCCCTTCGTCGCAACCCTCGTCGACGTCACCGGCCTCTCGATCTACTTTTACGTCGCTCTCCTCATTCTCCGCGGCACTCTTTTGTAGCTTCCGGTTTCTGGGTCCCGCGAACTAGAGAGACTTCAGGTATTCGACAAGGTCTTTCTTCTGGTCGTCACTGAGACGAAGATTCCTGACTTTTGCGTAGTGCGCGACCACGTCCTCGAGAGTCTTCGCGCTGCCGTCATGAAAGTACGGCGGATGCTGCCAGAGTCCACGGAGTGGCGTCGTCCGATACTTCTTCTGTGACGTACGGGCGGCGTACGCCGAATCCATTCCGGTCTCCGATGGCGCGTGCAAAACTCCCGAGTTGTTATCGGTGAGATTCCCGCCGACGTGGCAGCTTGCACAGTTCGCGGCGAAGACGGCCTGTCCGCGTTGTGCTCCGTCTTCATCGTAGTTGCGTCGGCGCGGCCGCGGCGTGGGCAAACTGTGCTGGTACTCGCGCAACGCAGCAAGCTTCGAAGTTACGAGGTCAGGCTGCTGGACAATGTTCACGCCAAGCCGCGGATCCGAAAAACTTCCTTGGCCGTGCATCTGGGTGACAGCGACGTACGCGTTCCAGTATGAGATCGGCCCCTCGGCCGTATAAGTCTCGTTGGTGATCTTCGCGAGCCCGTAGGCGGGAGGCAATACAAGTGGTGTGCTCTTGCCGTCGAAGTTGAACCGGGGATCGTACGTTCCTTCCGGCCATGAGCGGAGAGTTTCCTTCTGCGCCGGAGTGAACGCGGCGAGCTTGGCGAGGATCTTTCCCACGTCGAGATCGCGATTGGGCCAGCCGTCCATCCTATAGCCAATTCCCGGAGCGAAGGCGTTGTCCACGGTCGAGTGG
>JBKOVX010000029.1:0-3131 GCA_046724115.1 Gemmatimonadota bacterium
CGAAGCCGACCTCGAGATCGATGACCTGACGGACGGGCTGAGTCGGGAGCTCTAAGCACCAGTGGAAATACCACACAGCGAGGGATGACAGTGCCGGATGCGCTCGTTGGACTCATCATGGGCTCCAAGTCCGATTGGGACACGATGCAGCACGCCGCGCAAATCCTCGAAGCCCTCGGAGTTCCGCATGAGACGAAGGTCGTCTCCGCCCACCGCACTCCTGATCTCCTCTTCGAGTACGCGGAGTCCGCCGAGAAGCGTGGCATTCAGGTGATAATCGCCGGAGCCGGTGGCGCGGCGCACCTCCCCGGAATGGCTGCCGCGAAAACGACGTTGCCCGTGCTCGGTGTGCCCGTCGAATCCAAAGCGCTGCAGGGCATCGACTCACTGCTCTCGATCGTTCAGATGCCTGCGGGGGTGCCGGTCGGAACTCTCGCCATCGGCAAGCCGGGCGCGATCAACGCTGCTCTGCTCGCCGCGTCGATCGTCGCGATAAATCGCCCCGACATTAGAGAGAGATTGCGCGCGTTCCGCGAGGAGCAGACCAGCGCGGTTCTCGCGCAGCCCGACCCGGCTGCTGCAGAGTGAGAGTCGGAGTACTCGGCGGCGGCCAGCTGGGAAGAATGCTGGCGCTCGCGGGTTACCAGCTTGGCATCGAGTTCAGGTTCTTCGATCCGAACGCTGGTGCTCCGGTGGGGCAAATTGGCCAGCTCATAGCAGCCGATTACCGTGATCATGACGCGCTTGAACGCTTCCTCGATGGCGTCGATGTCGTCACTTATGAATTCGAGAGCATTCCTCTTTCGACCGTTCAGTTCGTCGCCGAGCGCGTGAAAGTATTTCCGCCGGTGAAAGCTCTGGAGACGGCGCAGGATCGTTTGCTCGAGAAGCAGCTCTTTCAGTCGCTTGATATTCCGACACCCACGTTCGCCGCGGTCGACAGTCTCGACGACCTTCGCAACGCGGCGAAGCATGTCGGGTTTCCCTTCGTGCTGAAGACGCGCAGACTTGGCTACGACGGAAAAGGGCAAATCGTCGTCCGCGACGAATCCGCGGTCGATGCCGCCTGGAAAGCATTGGGAGGCGTGCCGCTCATCGCCGAGAGCTTCGTCGCATTCCAGCACGAGCTGTCGGTGATTGGAGTACGCGGCTGCGAGGGCGGCGAGGTTTTCTATCCACCGGTCCAGAACGTCCACCGCGAGGGAGTGCTTCGCAAATCGACTTCGCCGGCGCCGAGCGTGACGCCGGAAGTCGCGGCGTTGGGAATCGAGTACTGCCAAAGATTGCTGGAGAGCCTCGCCTACGTCGGTGTGATTGCGCTCGAGCTGTTTGCCGTCAATGGGATTCTTCTCGCGAACGAGATGGCGCCGCGCGTCCACAACTCCGGTCACTGGACGATCGAGGGCTCGGAAACGAGCCAGTTCGAGAACCATCTCCGCGCTGTGCTGGCGTTGCCGCTGGGCGTCACGACGCCGCGAGGCAGGTCGGTGATGTTCAACATTCTCGGACACCTTCCGCGGCTGGAACGCGTAATGGCGATAGAGGGCGCTCACCTCCACCTGTACGGCAAGTCGCCAAGCGAGCGGCGGAAACTCGGACACGTGACATTGGTGGCGCAGACGCCGGCGGGGCTGGAACGCGGGAGCCAGGAACTCTCGTCGGCGCTCGGCCTTGGACCAGAAAGTGTCTAACGCGCCTTTCCTGGTCCCCCGAACAATCGCCGAAGAACCCGCAAATCCGGTTCAAACCATTGATGGCCAGCACCTGTCATATGCGCAGTTCCGGGACAACCCTATTGACGCGTATTCAAACCTTTGAGCCGTCCAGACTATCCAATCACGCAACAAAGCCCTGGCGACGATCGAATGGCGGCGGTCTCCAACGCGGTACGCGTACCGATGGGTGATTCAGCGGACGTAGCATTGGCTGCGGCCGGGGATCGTCAGGCCTTCGAGCGGCTCTACCGGACGCACGCCAACAGGGTGTATTCGATCTGTGCGCGAATGTCGGGAAGCCGGGTCCGGGGCGAGGAGCTGACCCAGGACGTCTTCGTCCGGACTTGGGAGAAGCTTCCGCAGTTCAGGGGCGATAGCGCTTTTTCGACCTGGCTGCACCGGCTGGCGGTGAACGTGGTTCTCAATGCAAGAAAGAGCGAGGGCAAGCAGGCCTCGAGAACGGAAGAAAGTGATGTGGAGGACGATCGGCGGGATGAGATGTCGCGAGCGCCGCTTCACATCGAGAGAATGGATCTGAAGGATGCAATTGCGAATTTGCCGGCTGGAGCGAGGAAGGTGTTTGTGCTCCACGATGTCGAAGGGTACAAGCACGAGGAGATTGCGGAGATGATGGGAATCACCTCGGGCGGAAGTAAGGCGCAGCTCCACCGCGCGCGACTTCTTTTGAGAGAGGCACTGGAACGATGACGAACTCCAACATGACCTGCGAAGCGTTCGACGCCGCGCTCTCCGATTATCTCGAGGGAACGCTGGCCGAGCCACTTCGCACGACGGTCGCCAAGCACCTGAGTGAGTGCGTGCGTTGCGCCAGCCTGGTAAGAGATCTCGAGAAGATTCAGAAGGACGCAGCCGCGCTTCCCGATCTGGTTCCGTCGCGTGACCTGTGGCAGGGAATCGAGGCGCGCATCGCGGCGCCGGTGATTCCACTCGCCGCGCGTCCGGAGCGTCAGAGACGTTTCGTTCCGTCGTGGATGGGCGTGGCGGCAGCAGTCCTGATCGTGAGCACGGCGGGAATTACGTATATGTTGACTGCGCGTTCTTTCCAGAACGGTAATTCTCCGGTTGCGACGCTGACTCCCGCTGCGGCGACCCAGAACAATTCGGCGCAGACCAGCGGTGGCTCGGATAGTGGGGCGGCAGAGACTTCGACTGCGACTCCTTCTACGGTCGCGACTCCTGATGCTCAGCGAAGCGGAACGGGTTCACGCGTTACGCGCAGCGCTGCTCCTCAAACCCGCGCCGGCACGCAGGCGCGCCTCGTCCGGGGAGAGCAATCCGAAGTCGTCTATGGGCGGGAGATCGAAATGCTGCAGAAGATAGTAACGGATAGAAGGTCGCAGCTCGATTCTTCGACCGTCGCCATCATCGAAAGAAATCTCAGGATCATTGATGCTG
>JBKOVX010000132.1:0-2676 GCA_046724115.1 Gemmatimonadota bacterium
ACGTAATCCAGTACGAGAACACCTGGTACGGATCGACAAAGCGATCTCTGGTGGTGGTGACGGGGAGACTGCTCGCCGGAATCGATCTGCGCGACAATCCCGACGTCGTCATCGATCACGCCAATAGAATCATCAGAATCCGAATACCACCAGCGAAGCTGATCGCCGTCGAGATCCGTGACATGCAGACCTACGACGAGCGCGGGGGATTGTGGAATCCTTTCACGCGCGAGGATCGCGACGCGATTCAGCGGCAGGCGCGGGCCCAGCTACTGGCGGCGGGCTCGCAGCTCGAGCTGCTCCGCCACGCCAACGAGAGCGCGCTGGAGATGCTGCGCATGCTGCTTGCAAAGGATGGGTACTCCGTCGACGCCGCGGTAAGGGGAGCGTAGATAAAAACCAGCCGAACGGGTGCGAGGTGTTAACTGCAACTGAACGGGTGCGAGGTGTGAGAAGCCAAGGTGTCAGTTGCGCGTTCACTACTTCGTGACGGCATTACCAAGTTTCTGAGCGCTGGCAGCGGGTTGTGCCGTCACGCCGGTGGAAACGTCACGGCGTCGTGAACTCCCACCTCGCACCTACGCCACTCACACCTCGCACCCGTTCGGTTGCAGTTCAATTCGAGGGGGGTTCTAATGTCTGACCGTGTTCCAGCCGTAATAGCCACGGCATCCTCCGTCGCGATCCTGATCTACGCCTGCGCCACCGCGCCCACTACCACGACGAACCCGAGCGCGAACCAGCCGGCGAGGCCGGTGACTTTGCCGGCGCAAATCCCCGGTGGTCAACGGCCCCCTCTCACCGACTCGGCGCGCCGGGTTCGGGACAGCGTAACCGCCGCCCGCCGTGACAGCGGCGCTGCGAACGTTCTTCGCTCGATCGCCGGTCGCGAGAATCAGCCGGCCGAGAGCGTCTTCAAGAACATCAAGATCTTCAAGGGGATTCCCGCCGGCCGACTCGTCAACATCATGAACATGGGCTTCGGCCGCTCACTGGGCGTGAGCTGCGGATTCTGTCATGTGCCCGGCAAGTGGGATCTCGACGACAAGGAAGAGAAGAACACCGCGCGCCTGATGTTCGCGATGGTGCAGACGATCAATCGCGACTACATCTCGAAAGTGCCGGTCGATAGCGGAGGACCGCGCCCCGTCGTCAACTGCTTCACTTGCCATCGTGGGAATCCACGACCAATGGGACCAGAAGGACCGCGATCGGGGAGGCCGCCAGGTGCGCCGTCCGGATTGCCTTGAGTGCGGATTGAGGGGTGCGGACTAACAAATCAGTCCGGACTTCGGACTAATTGAGGATTACGGACTAATTGCGGATTGCGGATCAACTGCAATCGCCACTCTAATCGCTCTTAGACCTCACTCCGCAGTAGGTCCGGACTCCTCAATTGGTCCGCACTCCGCACTGGTCAGTTGGTCCGCATCCCTCAGCAGTTAGTCCGCAGTCCGGACTGATTCGTTGGTCCGCGCCCCTCAATCCAACAGGGACTAAGGATTCCCCGACGAATTATTGATCTCCGCGACGATGCGCCAGTGTCCGCCAACATGCTTCCACACATTGAGAAAGTTGCCGGACGCTTTGACGGATTTCCCTTTGGAATCTTTCATCGTGGAACTGTAGGTCCCGTAGTCCCACGCCATCGTCCCGTCATCGGAGAAGTTCACCCCTCCGCTCGTGAAATCGAGCCCAGTTGTATTCGTCTTGACGGCCTGAGTATAGGAAGCGCGAACATCGTTGAGCCCCTTCACCGCTTTCGAACCCTCGCCCATCGACACCACGCTCTCGTCGTAGTAGGGCATCAGCGAATCGACATTCTTTGCCAGCGTCGCCCGCACGAACGCCGAGTCGGCGCCGAGTATCTCCGCGCGCGCCGCATTTCTGTCGAATGATGCGCTCGTAGTGCTCGCCGTACTCGAAGCTGACGGCGAATCCGCCGTTGCCTTGGTGGTCTTCCCGCAACCAGTAAGGAAGAGACCCGCGATTCCGACAAGAACAACCCCGCCAGTGCGCCACATACTCCCTCCCAATAGGTAGTCCGCACTCCGCAACAGGTCCGGAATCCTCAATTAGTCCGCACTCCGGACTGATCAGTTGGTCCGCATCCCTCAGCAGTTAGTCCTCACTCCGCACGCCGTTACGGAGTAAGCCGGATCTCTCTCGCTCCAAATGGCCGCGCGAAGCTCGAACCACCGTTCGTCCGCTGTCCGAGCGCACTCACCTTGCTCGTCGTCTGACGCACCGCCTCGGTGATCCGGTCGAACTGACGTGCGTTGATCCAATCACCCGGCGCCATCCAGCTGCCGCCGACCGCGGTGACGTTCTTGAGCGCGAGGTAGCGCTCGAATGTCGCCGCCGTCACGCCGCCGCTCGGATTGAACTGCACGCTGTAGAACGGCCCCTGCAGCAGCTCCAGGAACGGAATCCCGCCGAGCGTCTCGATCGGCCACAGCTTCATGAGATTGAGCCCGGTCTCGAGAACCGCTTCGATCTCGGTCGCGGTGGCGACCCCCGGGAAAACCGGGATCGCCTGCTCCAGGCAGTAATCGACGACGGCGCGATTGAATCCCGGCGAGATCACGAACTCGGCGCCTGCCGCCTTCGCTTCTTTCGCCTGGGCGACGTTGAGGACGGTGCCGCACCCGGCAAACATCTCCGGCTGCTCGCCCT
>JBKOVX010000397.1:0-2520 GCA_046724115.1 Gemmatimonadota bacterium
GCTCAGCGTATCGGTAGGTACCGTCAAGGCGCAGCTGCATCGAGCGCGGAGACTTCTCCGGGAACGGCTAGAGGGGGAAGAGGGAAGGGGGAAGGGGGAGGAGGAAACGACTCATGACACATGAAGTGATCAGGCATCTACTGGACGATTACGTGACTGGCGATCTCAATGAGGATGCTCACAGTGCGGTTGCCGATCACGTCGCGGCTTGTGAGATCTGCAACGCCGAGGTGGAAAGCCTCAAGCGAATTCTTGCCCGTGCCTCGGACTTGCCGAAGTCGATCGAGCCGCCTGCCGAATCGTGGTCGAATATCCGGACGGCGATTCTGCGTGAGGAGAATGCCGCGGCTTCACACAGCATCAGGAAAGCAAGCCCAGCGTTCTGGCGACGTCCGTGGGTCATAACGGCAGCGGCGGCGGTCGTGGTGGCCGTATTGTCGTCGACCATCACGGCGCTGTACCTGAACTCCCGATCGCAGACATCTCCACCGTCGCTCACAGCCAATGAGAGCGCGACACCCGCCACGCTCGCCGCGTTCACCATCGAGGAGAACAACTATCTCCGGCAGGCGAGCGCGCTTCAGGACTTGCTCGATCAGCAGGAGACGGCACTGGCACCAGAAACGGTGGCCCAACTCAAAGCGAGCCTGCGCACCATCGACGAAGCCATTCTCGAGGCGCGCAGCGCTCTCGCGCGCGATCCATCCAACAAGCTGCTCATCGAGATGTTGTCGACAAACTACAAGCAGAAGGTCGACCTGTTGCGGCGGTCGACGGAGATGACGCGTGGTACCTAGGCGCTTCACCACGATTCTGGCGGCGATGATCGTTTGCGCTTCGCCGCTCGCCGCCCAGAAGAAGATCGAGCGCAGAATTCCTCTGGGTATGGAAGGCGCGTTCCGCGTCATGAACATGGTGGGGAGCGTCGTCGTCCACGGATGGAGCAAGGACACCGTGCTGATTCGCGGCACCCTGGCGCCGGGGGACCAGTTTTACGCCGGCGGCGGATACACCGGCGCGAAGATGTTCATCGAGTCGGCGAACGATCGCAATCCGAAACCGACGAATCTCGAGATCTGGGTCCCGGCGCGAGTACGGCTGTGGGTGAAGACCGCCACCGCGCCGATCGACGTCGACGGAGTCGATGGAGGACTCGACCTCTACACGGTGAGTGCGACGATCGAAGTCACCGGCAATCCGCGCGAGCTGAACGCCGAAGCGATCGACGGAGACATTCACATCACTGGATCACCTGCAGGGCTAAGGGCCAAGAGTGCATCAGGAGCGGTGACTTTTCGCGGGGCGAGCTCCGATGCAGGGTTCTCCACGGTCAGTGGCGCGGTGAAAGTCGAAGGCGGGCTCTTCGAACGCACCAAGATCGAAACGGTGACAGGCAATGTGAGCTTCAACGGCCGCGTCGACCGCAGCGGCACCTTCGACTTCGACACTCACAGTGGATCCGTCGACATTTCCGTTCCCGACAAAACAAGCGCGTCATTCTCGGTGGTCAGCATCACCGGCACGATCACCAACAATGCCTCGCGCGGTGTTCCAACCGCCGGACGATTCGGCCGCGGCTCGGAGCTGAACACCGAGATCGGCGACGGCGGTGCGAAAATATCTGTGCGTACGTTCAAGGGAGCCGTGACGCTGCGTCGCACCAAATAGCTCGCGTTAAACCCTGGAGACACGAGCGGCATCCTACCCTCGAACTTCTTCAGGAGACTCCTATGAGTCGCACTCTGCTTCGCACCTTCGCGCTCGCAACGGCGCTCACGCTCTCGGCGTTCAGCACCGCGTCGGCCGGTCCGCCCTGGATCGCCATCGAGTACCCCGCCAATCCGTTCGACCAGACGTCGCGTGACGCGTTTCTCACCGTCCGCACCTATCACCACGGCCAGATGATGGCGAAAACGGTGACCGGAACCGCGGAAGGCGTGGTGAACGGACAACGTCAGAGCATGAAACTCGACATCCGTCCCGGATCTCAACCCGGGATGTACGTCGTCCGCTGGCAGAAGCCGGCCGACGGCAGATGGGTGCTGGTGATCAACAGCGGGAATCAGGGAATCGTCGACGCGACCGCCGTTGTCGAGATTAGTCCGACCGGTGCTGTCGCGAATGTCTCGGTCCCAACGCGTCAGCTGGGCAATGGTTGGATCGGGCCGCGGCCGGTCGCGGCATCTGAAATCGACGGACTCCTTCAAGGGCGAGCGCTTGCCAGTGCTGGAACTCGGCTTGGGTCCAACATTCGGTGAAGGCGGGAAGCGGGAAGCGGGAAGCGGGAAGGGGGAAGAGGGAAGCGGGAGCGCTGTTGTGGGTCTTCGCTTCCCTCTTCCCGCTTCCCCCTTCCCGCTCTTTTACTGCCCCCTGAGGCTGCTCAGATTTCTTTGCAGCTCGGCCGTCCTCTTCGCCGAGTAATCCGAAAGGCAACGGGCTCTCCCCTTCGCCCATAACTTTCCCTCCGTGCTCGGAGTCTGCGACGTGCAGTCGGAGTCGCGCTGATTGATCCAATCGCGC
>JBKOVX010000169.1:0-8259 GCA_046724115.1 Gemmatimonadota bacterium
CCGTAATCGATCAGCATCAGGGATCGATTTCCCCCGACCTGCCGATTCTTACCAGAGCTCGGCATCGTAATGCTCTCGATGTTGCGCGTCGTGAAGTGGCGCACTTCGTGGATGCGTGGCGCGCGGAAAAACTGCCGGCGACCGTGGCCGCCGTGCACTTGAGAACGGCGGTCACTGAGCTGGAGGAGCTGATCGGCACTTTCGAGGTGGATGACGTGCTCGATCGCGTCTTCAGCTCGTTCTGTGTTGGGAAATAGTCCTACGCTGAGGCGGCTGCCGAACTCGCGATTGACGTAATCTCGCCGGCACTGGCGCGGATCGCCCAGGGAAGTCCCCGGGCGTTTACCGCCGGCTCGACCATCTTCGTGCCCAGAAAATAGCCGCTTCTCTCTGGAAAGATGTGGCGATCGACGGTGCGTGCGTCGTCGCTCATTCCACCGGAGAGGTACCGCAATCGAAGCCCCAACCCTGCCCGATCGAGATCGTTGGCCAAGGCGCGCGTCATTACTGGTTCGAGCTCGCGGACGCTCGCGTACTCGCGTCGTGTATAGCCGTAGTACTCCCAGGCGGCGTGACCAGGGCTGATGATTCGAGAGGCAAACGTAGCCAGGCCCTCGTTGATCATCAGCTCACGCAGGGAAGCCCGTCTTCCGGTTTCCCAATAGGAGTAGTAGCCACCTGCGTCGTCGATCAGCTGCTTGAGCTCACTACGACTTGTCGGCGATGTATAACGCACCGTGTGGGCTATCTCGTGCGCCAGCCAGAGCGGTATGAGTTCCGGGTCGAGTCCCAGACCCTGGGTTTCCGGATTCGTGACGCTCGTAAAATGCTCGAGGCAGACGAAGGCGACGCCCCTTCCATCGACGACCAGCTCTCCGGCGTTTGCCGCACCCACGCCCACCATCAGGACGACGTCGACGTCCGAGTCGCTCTCGAAGAGAGTTCGGCACTGCTCTTCTGTGTTCCTCGCCAGAGAGACGACATCGATTCTCTCGAGCATGGTGCGGAGGTCTACCCGACTTGCAAGTGCGGCAGAGCGAACGACTTCCAGGAAATGAGGACCGGCAGGGTCGAGGACGTAGTTATGCCAGTAAGCCTCTAGGAAGCGGCGGTGGGTTTCGAAGTAGCGGAGATAGGCGGCGACACGGTCTGTACTGTTGTGAACTGCGAAGAAGTCAGGCAGTAGGTTGATGAGCATCAACGACCAGGTCGCAGGGTTTGGAGCCAGTCGCGTTTTTGCGATGCGAGAAGATACAATCGACCCAAATTCCCAACAAGGCCGTTCTCCTCCAGCCGTATTTCTGAACTCTGGCACAAATATTCCTTCTGTGTTTTTGGCAGAAGGTCGCCGGGCTCGGATAGAAGGAGGCAAACATGACAACGTTGCGTCAGATCGAGCTCCGTTGTCCCGTGTGTGACAACGAATTCAAGTCTCAGAGCGTCG
The DNA here is from genome assembly GCA_046724115.1 of Gemmatimonadota bacterium. Classification (GTDB taxonomy): domain Bacteria; phylum Gemmatimonadota; class Gemmatimonadetes; order Gemmatimonadales; family Gemmatimonadaceae; genus UBA4720. The sequence continues at coordinate 1,445 of JBKOVX010000169.1, forward strand.
TCTCGACGAATGCATTCGGCGGGAAGCGCACTGATTTTCACGAGCGCGCCGCCGGGACTCAACCGCTCGCGTATCTGATCCACATGTGTAGTGAGTGTGGCTACTCCGGAGGAGAGGCCGACTTCACAGCTGGAGCAGATGTGAGCCCGGTTCTCAAACAGCAGGTCTTCAAGGAGCTGGCGCCGCTTCGGCCAACCCTGGTGTGCGGATCAGAGAAGTACGAAGCCGCTGCCAAGGTTGCTCAGTGGCAGGGCACTGACCCGCGACATGTCGCCGACCTTCTCCTGCGTGCTGCGTGGTGCTGTGTGGACGAAGGCGACGTCGAAGCCGAGCGGTATTTTCGCCGTCACGCCGCCTGGATGTTCGAGGAAGCGCTGAAAGCTTATGACGGCGTGCCGAGGGAAGAACGCGCAATTCTCACCTATCTGGTTGGGGAGCTATGGCGTCGGATCGGCGATACCAGGAAAGCAGCAACATGGTTCGAGGCTGTCTCCGGCGAGGTCTCTGATCTGCAGAACCAACAGTGGGTAGTCGATGCCGCGGATCAGCAGCGACTGAATCCAAGGGAGTGGTTCGGCTAAGTCCTACCTGGTTCCAAATAGCCTGTCACCGGCGTCGCCAAGACCCGGCAGGATATAACCTTGGCTGTTCAGCTCGCGGTCGAGTGCCGCGCAATAGATCTGAACATCGGGATGCGCCTGGCTCAGGAATCTGACTCCTTCCGGTGCGGCGACGAGACACAGGAAACGAATCCGAGTGGCTCCAGCCCTTTTGAGTGATGTTACGGCTGCGGCCGCGCTCCCACCCGTCGCGAGCATGGGGTCTAGCAGAAAGAAATCCCGCTCCGCTGTATCTCCTGGCACTTTGAAGTAATAATCGACCGGCTGCAACGTACTGTGGTCGCGGTAGAGACCGATGTGGCCGACTCGTGCTGACGGCACCAGTCGAAGAATTCCTTCAACCATACCGAGTCCTGCGCGTAATATCGGAACGAGAGTGAGCTTCTTGCCGCTGATGTGCCAGCCAGTGGTGTGCTCGAGTGGAGTATCGACCTCGCGAGGCTCGAGGCTAAGCTCGCTTGTCGCTTCGTACGCCATGAGCATCGCGATTTCGTCGACGAGTTCCTTGAAGTGCTTCGTCTCGGTCTTCTGATCCCGGAGGATCGTCAGCTTGTGTTGAACAAGCGGATGCCGGATAATAGTCAGCGAGGGGAATTCTTTAACGCGCTCTATCATTCTGATTCAGGAATCCGGCAGCAGCACCGTAGACGTACACGGCCCATAATCTCTAGCCCCCGATGAAAGAATACCAGGCTGTTGTGGTCAAGCTCACTCGGCACACGCGCGAGGATGAAGACACTCTGACGGATCTCCTGAATGAGAGAAGCAGAGGCGGCTGGGAGCCGGCGCTGATGTCACAGGACGAGCAACGCCTAACTATTCTCTTTCAGCGCGATGCGGTAGCAGAAGGATAGCTGTTTGGAGATTACGTTCGTTGGTGCCGCACGCGAAGTCACGGGCTCGTGTCATCTGCTTCACGTAAATGGCCACACGGTTGCTCTCGACTGTGGGATGTTTCAGGGCAGGCGGCAGCAATCGGCGGAGAAGAATCGGCTGCTACCCCTCCCGATTGCAGATCTCGACGCTGTCGTCCTCTCTCACGCACACATCGATCACTCGGGCCGCCTGCCCTACCTGATAGCTGAGGGCTACTCGCGCACCATCTGGGCAACATCTGCCACCCGAGACCTCTCAGCGATAATGCTGGCCGACTCAGCGCACATTCAGGAGAAGGATTCGGAATTCCTGGCGAAACACAGGAAAGAGTTCATCGAGCCGCTTTACGGAATGCGACACGCTGTTCGCACGATGGATCTAATGGTAGGCGTCCCCTACAACCGGCCCTTCGATGTCGTTCCCGGCGTTCGGGCAACCTATATAGATGCAGGTCACATTCTTGGCTCTGCGTCGGTGCTTCTGGACTGCACGGAATCGAGGAAAACGAAGCGGCTCGTGTTCTCCGGAGACATTGGTCGCAGTGGCCTGGCGATCGTGCGAGATCCAACGCCGCCGGAAGACGCGGATGCCCTGATCATGGAATCAACGTATGGAAACCGTGACCATGAATCAGTGGATGGGGCGCGTGCACAGCTCGCGCAGGTTGTACGAGAAACAGCCGCCAGAGGTGGACGAGTTCTCATTCCGGCATTCGCGGTGGGTAGAACGCAGGAGATGATCTACGTGCTTCACGGCCTGACGCGAGAAGGCGCGATCCCGCCGATTCCGATTTATGTCGACAGTCCCCTGGCGATCGACGCGACAACAGTCTTCGAGATGCATCCGGAGAGCTTCGATCGATCCGAAGACATGGTGCTGAAAGCGAAGGAGCTCTTTCAGTTCGACCTTCTGCACTACACGCGTGATGTAGAGGAGTCGAAGGCGCTTTCACGTGCACATGGGCCGATGGTGATAATTGCCGCATCTGGGATGATGGAAAACGGGCGGATCCTCCACCACCTCGCGCAGGGGGCCAGCGACCCGCGCAACACGATTCTGGTCGTCGGTTTTCAAGCCGAGCACACTCTCGGCCGCCGGGTGGTGGAGAGACAACCGGTGCTGCAGATCTTTGGCGAGGACGTTCCTTTGCACGCGCGAGTGGAAGTCATCGATGGATACAGCGCGCACGCGGACAGAACCGAGATGACGAGCTGGCTAGGTAAGGTCAAAGAGAAGTCGCCTCGGCTGGGTCCGATCTGGCTGGTGCACGGCGAACCCGCGGTTCAGGACGAGTTCAAGGCTTCGCTGACTGCGAAAGGCTACTCTGTCGAGTGCCCCGAACCTCACACGAGGCACGTCTTCTAGCGTAGCTTCTACGGATGAAGCGGGCAGCAAGGGCGAGGGCCGCAGCTGCAAAGGCCGCGGCACAGGCAAAACGCGTCGTGGCGATGATAAGGCGAGCATTGACCGTCGCCGTGGTCATCTTCTTCGCGATCTGGCTGGTGTCAGTGTCCGCCGTGGTCATGTGGAGCAAGCGCGATGAAGCGCGACCAGCCCAGGCGATAGTGGTGCTGGGCGCGGCGCAGTATGCAGGGAAACCGTCTCCAGTCCTGCGGGCACGCCTCGACCATGCCCTCGACCTGTGGAACCGCCATCTCGCTTCGGTGCTGATACTTACTGGTGGCACGGGAGCGGGCGACACGACGAGTGAAGCCGCTGTCGGAAGGACATACGTCAGGAAACGCGGAGTACCCGACAGCGCAATTCTGGAGGAGAACGAAGGCCGGACAACCAGTGAGTCGATGCGGGCAGTGGCGGGAATGCTCGAGGTGCGAGGACTGCAAAGCGCACTGTTGGTGAGTGATCCGTTCCACATGCTGCGACTCCGCATCCTGGCGCGTCGCTTCGGTTTCACGCCGTACACTTCCCCGACGCAAACCAGTCCCATCTCCCCGAACCGAGAGGAACGCTGGAAGTATATCTTTAGCGAGTCGCTCAAAGCACCGCTCGCTTTCTTTTTCGAGAGGAAGATGTGAACAGGAAGAACTCCTCAGTCCGTTTAGTCACGCTTGGCTACTTAATAGCCACCTTCGTGACGACTGCAGCCCTCGGAGCGCAGTCTATCCCGCGGATCCAGTTCGAGAAGTACAAACTGCCAAATGGTCTGGAAGTCATTCTTCACGAGGATCATTCGACGCCGGTCATAGCGGTCGATACGTGGTACCACGTTGGCTCCGGTGATGAGCAGCTCGGGAGGACAGGATTTGCTCACCTGTTCGAGCACATCATGTTCATGGGCTCAGAGCACGTTCCGGTGGGCGCCTTCGATCAGCTGCTCGAGTCTGCCGGCGCCAACAACAATGGGTCGACCACCGAAGACAGAACCAACTACTACGAGACGCTACCCTCGAACGCGTTGGCGCTGGCTCTCTGGCTCGATTCCGATCGGATGGGATTCCTGCTGCCGACGATGGATCTGGCAAAAGTCAATCTCCAGCGCGACGTGGTAAAGAACGAGCGCAGACAACGCGTCGACAACGTTCCTTATGGTCGGGCGGACGAAACCATTCTTGCCGCACTTTATCCGAAGTCCCACCCCTATTCCTGGCCGGTGATCGGCTCGATGGCGGATCTCAGCGCCGCATCACTCACTGATGTTCAGAACTTCTTCAAGACCTACTACACACCCAACAACGCGACACTGACCATCGCCGGGGATTTTGATCCGGCAACGGTGAAGAAACTCGTTGCGCAGTATTTCGGAAATATCCCTCGTGGGCCCGAAGTGAAACGTCGCGTGACCGTACCCGCTGTTTCGATTCCGCGGGACACGTTCCTCGTACTCGAGGACAAGGTGCAGCTACCGAGGCTCTTTTACACCTGGCACACTGTTAAAGGCTTCTCCAAGGATGACGCAGCGCTGGATCTTCTGGCTCAGATCGTCGCCAATGACAAGAACTCGCGTCTCTACAAGAAGCTGGTTTACGAGCTGCAAACGGCGCAGAATGTCGGCGCGTTCCAGGACGGCTCGCGACTCGACGGCAAGTTCCAGATCGACGTCACCCCGAAACCGGGCCAGAAAGTCGCCGATATCGATCGTGTGGTTGAAGTGGAGATTGCAAACGTCATCGCCAAGGGCGTGACCCAGCGCGAGCTACAGAGAGCGCAGAACGTTTACAAGGCGAGCTTCCTGAATCGCCTCGCCAGCGTGCTCGGCAAAGCGGAAGTGCTGAACTCCTACAACTACTTCGTCGGTAACCCCGATTATGTGCAGCAGGATGCCGCGCGCTACGACCGGGTTTCCGCCGCTGATGTGCAGCGAGTCGCAAAGACGTATCTCGGCGCCCACAAGATTGTCCTCACCGTCGTGCCCGATGGAAAGAAAGACATGATGCTTACTGCCAGCGGAGGTGATCGATGAAAATTCTCAGAGCCCCGGGCGTGCTCACCGCACTGGCACTGCTCGCTGTTCAATCGGTTGCCACTGCTCAAGGAACATTCGATAGAACCAAACCACCCGAACTCGGTCCGCCACCTCGCGTGTCGCTGCCTCCGATTGTGACACGACAGCTGGCAAACGGTCTCAAGGTGATGATCGTCGAGCAGCATGAGCTACCACTTGCCGACTTCGTTCTAATCGTCGGTAGCGGCGGGACTGCAGACCCCACTGGCAAGACAGGAGTCGCGAATCTCACCGCGGCAATGCTTCGTGAAGGAACGACGACACGGAAGAGTCTCGACATTGCGGATCAGACCTCCTTCCTTGGAATCAGCCTCTTTCCGCAAGCGAGCTGGGAGTCGAGCACGCTCTCGCTTCACACACCGACGGCCCAGCTGGATAGCGCGCTCGCTCTTTTTGCCGATGTAGCGCTCCATCCTTCCTTTCCGGCCAATGAATTCGAGCGAATCAAGAAAAACCGTTTGACAGAGCTGCTTCAGTTACGTGACCAGGGACCGGCGATCGCCAATCTTGTCTTTCCGGCGATTCTCTACGGTAATGCCCATCCATATGGCTCCCCGCTGATCGGGACTGAAGCCACGGTCACGCCACTCACCACGGCCGATTTGCAATCGTACTATCAGGCGAACTTCAAGCCGAACAATGCCACGCTGATCATCGTTGGCGACGTAAACCCGAGCCAGATCGAGCAGAAAATCAATTCATTGTTCGGGGGCTGGCCGCGCGGCGATGTCCCCCAGCTCACGTACGGGGAGCCGCCAAAGGCGAGCGCGACCATGATCTACCTGGTGGACAAACCAGGCGCGGCCCAGTCCTCGTTTCGCATCGGTGCCGTTGGCGTACCGCGATCGACTAAAGATTATTTCGCGCTGACGGTGATGAACACGATTCTTGGTGGATCCTTTACCAGTCGGCTCAACCAGAATCTCCGCGAAGCACGGGGCTACACATACGGCGCATCATCGCGATTCGATATGAGGCGCGCGGCTGGTCCGTTTACAGCAGCCGCTGAGATAGTCTCGGCCAAGTCCGATTCAGCACTCTTGGAGTTCATGAAAGAGCTGAATGGTATCAGGCAATCCGTCCCGGCCGACGAGCTCTCGAGAGCGAAGCGCTACTTGCAGCTTCAGCTACCTGGGAATTTCGAGACGACGCAGCAAATTGCAGCCGCACTGGTGCCTGTTGCGCTCTATGGGCTTCCTCTCGATTACTACAACAACTACGTCCAGAATATCGAGGCAGTAACCCAGGCTGATGTCGCGCGGGTTGCGCAGCAATACATCAATCCTGCTTCACTCGCGATTGTGATCGTTGGCGACCGGAAGACGATCGAGCAAGCGCTGAAGTCCACCAACGTCGGACCAATCTCGATCAGAGATATCTCCGGCCACGCCATTCAGTAGGATGCGGAACGCGGTAGAAGAAAAAGGGCATGACTTCAACTCATGCCCTTTTTTATTTCGCAGGAGTAGCCTCGCGTAGCTGCAACGCACTACGCATCCATCGCCAATAGTCTTCTCCAGCAACCTCAGCGACGTCGTTGTGTCCAGCCTGATCTACCAGGAGTAGCTGGCCCTTTACCTTCGCCGCGCCGTACACGTCGAATCCCATCTTTACCGGGACAATGCGATCTCGCTTCCCATGGGCGACAGATACCGGTACGTCGAGCTCGGCGACGGCCCTTCGGGTGTCGAAGTGGATGCGCGAGATTGCGCGCCAGACCAGCACGACGGGAGGCGAGACGATGAGTCTCGCCATTGCGCGCGCGGACGTGAAGGGGGACTGCAGCAGTAGTGCTGCCGGCGGGTGGATTTCCGCGAGCTCTGTCGCAATCGCGCTTCCCAGCGAATGACCAAAGT
>JBKOVX010000065.1:0-2175 GCA_046724115.1 Gemmatimonadota bacterium
CGGACGCGCACCCGGATCTCGCCGCGTTTGGGCTCGGGCTTCGGTAGATCGGTGCGGTACTCGATTTGATCGAGTCCGCCGTGCGCGGAGATAGTGAGTCCTCGCACCGGTTTATGAGAGAGTTATATTCAGTCGGAACATCGAGTTACGCAGTGAAACTGCAAAATACTGACTTTGATTTTCATCTGCTTCGGATCAGGCTGAAATGCTCCCCATAAAGGTCCCTCCACTCGGCGAGTCGATCGTTGAAGCGACCGTGTCCAGGTGGCACGCCAAGGAAGGCGACGCGGTTGCGGCGGGCGATACGCTGGTCGAGCTCGACACCGACAAGATCACCGTCGAAGTCCCGGCGTTGAAGGCGGGCACGCTATCCAAGCGCGCGAAAAACGAAGGAGACGTCGTGCACGTCGACGATGTTCTCGGCGAGCTCGATGAATCAGCGGTGCCAGCAACGGCGGGCGCGACTCAGGCTGCAACTGCGGCTGCGCCTGCCGCGATACCCGCTCCCAAACCTGCAGCTCCTCCCGCTCCTTCGAGAGCCGCTACTCCCGCTCCTCCACCTCCGGCGGCGCGCGATGCCACAGCGGTAAAGTCATCGCCGGCGGCGAGACGAATCGCCGACGAGCGCGGCATCGACATCGCCGCTGTGACGGGTACTGGTCGCGGCGGAGTTGTCTCAAAGCCCGACGTGCTCGCCGTTCCCACCGGGGCTCAGCGAGCCGCGGCGGCTCCGCGCGCGCCTGCCCCACCGCGTGGCGGAAATGGCGCGACGCCGGGCGAGCGAGAGACGCGCGAGAAGATGACGACGCGTCGGAAAAAGATCGCCGAGAATCTGCTGCAGTCGCAGCAATCGACAGCGCACCTGACGACGTTCAACGAAGTCGACATGTCGGCGATCAACGCGCTGCGCGACAGATTCAAGGAGAAGGTCGAGAAGGAGTACGGCGTCAAGCTGACCTTCATGCCGTTTTTCGTGCGCGCGGCGGTTCAGGCATTGAAGCAATTCCCGACGATCAACTCCCAAATCGATGGCGACTCGATCATCTACAAGCACTACGTCAACATGGGGATTGCCGTCGCATCGGACGCCGGCCTGGTGGTGCCCAATATCAAGGACGCGGATCAGAAAGGAATCATCCAGATCAGCGCAGAGATCGCCGAAGTCGCCAAGCGCGCGCGCGACGGCAAGCTGACGATGGAAGATCTGACCGGCGGCACGTTCACGATCACCAATGGTGGGGTGTTTGGTTCACTAGTTTCGACCCCAATCCTCAACTACCCGCAGGTCGGCATACTCGGCCTGCACAAGACTCAGGACCGGCCGGTTGCGATCAACGGCCAGGTCGTGATCCGCCCGATGATGTACATCGCACTCTCATACGACCACCGCATAGTGGAAGGCGCGCACGCGGTGCAATTCCTCGTCCGCGTAAAGGAGCTCATAGAAGATCCGGCGGCAATGCTCATCGAGTAGAAAATGCCGGATTGTGATGTAGCGATTATCGGCGGCGGGCCGGGGGGTTACGTCGCCGCCATTAGAGCCGGCCAGCTCGGCCTCAATACAGTTTGCATCGAGTACGACAAGACGCTCGGTGGGACGTGCGTCAACGTCGGGTGCATCCCATCGAAGGCGCTGCTCTCGTCAACGGAGCATTACGAGTTCATGAGGCTGCACGCGGCCGAGCACGGTATTCAGGTCGGCGGCCTGAAGCTGGATTTGGCGACGATGATGAAGCGGAAGGACGACGTCGTCGCCAAGAACACCAGGGGCATCGAGTACCTGTTCCGCAAAAACAAGGTGACTTGGGCGCATGGTCGTGGGACGCTCGAGAAAGGCAACATCGTCGACGTCGAACTCTCCGACGGAAAGACCGAATCCTACAGGGCGAAGAACGTCGTCATCGCTACGGGATCGGTGCCGATCGAGCTGCCGTTCCTCAAGATCGACGAGAAGCGGGTGCTGTCGAACATTGGCGCGCTGACGATTCCCGAGGTGCCGAAGAATCTGGTCGTCATCGGTGGCGGTGTCATCGGACTCGAGCTCGGCTCGGTCTGGCGGAGACTCGGCGCCAAGGTGACGGTGGTCGAGCTGCTGCCGACGATTCTCCATGGCAACGACGAAGAGATCATCAAGGAAGCCGACAAGGTTTTCCGCAAGCAAGGACTCGAGATCCG
>JBKOVX010000416.1:0-5122 GCA_046724115.1 Gemmatimonadota bacterium
GTGGGACGTGGGGCGTGGGGCGTGGGTTTACTCTATCCTTCGTGCTGTATTGCGGATATCGCTTGACCGATTGGGGGTTGGGCCCCATTGGTGGCGGCATCCGTCCCTTCAGCCTCGTCCCTCGCCCCTCGCCCCTCGCCCCTCCTCCTACAGACCGTACTTCGCTCCGAGGTAAAACGTCCTTCCGTAATACTCGCGCTGGACGCTGTAGTCGTTCTTCGGCGTCCCGTTGAAAAAGCCGAATACCGCGTTGTTGAGATTGAGCGCCTGTACCTGGAGCTGGACGGCGCTGCTGAAGTTGTAGCTCAGCGATGCGTCGATCTGCGAATGGGCGTAGAAATAATTGTCGCCGTTGGCCGTGGCAGTACCGTCACCGTACGACACGATGTTGGCCCCCTGGTATGACCACGATGCGCGTCCGGCAACCGGACCACGATCGTACGACAGGCCGAAGGTGGCGAGATTCGGCGACTGGCGCGGCATCGGTGCGTAGCGCCCGGTCGACGGATCCACCAACGCGCGCGAATCGACGTGCGTGTAATTGGCGTCGAATCCGACGCCATTGAACAGACCCGGGAGGAAAGTGAGGCGCTGCGACCACTCGGCCTCGAATCCCAACAGGTGGCCCGATCCGACATTGGCGGGCCGCGTTCCCGCCTGACCGACGAAATCCTGAACGGGGCCGTCGTATACGAAATCCTGGCTGACGATCAGGTCGTTGATCTGCTTGTAGAAAACGCCACCAGAGAGCACGCCGACGGATGGGAAGAAGTGCTCGAGCATCAGATCGTAATTCCAGGCGTGCTGCGGGCGCAGATCAGGATTACCCGACGAGAGATTCGCCGGATTCGACTTGTTCCCGCCAACGGTTCCGCTCAGATGCGGCGCGAGATCAGAGTAGTTCGGCCGGGCGATGCCGCGCGTCACCGCCAGGCGTAGCTGAGTCTCCGGTGCGAAGGCGTATCTGATCTGAGCGCTCGGAAACAGGTCGGTGTACGTCTTGGAACCGGGAACGGTCGTGATCCCGAGGACCTGCTTGGTGGTGTCGCGGGTTACGACATGCCCCGTATACGACGAATGGGTATTCTCTGCCCGCACGCCGACGTAGATCTGCAAGGCGCCGATATCGATGTCGTTGCTCAGATACCCTGCGGAAATGCGCTCCGAGCCATTGAAGCTTGCCAGTGCGTCCTTAGCTGCGTTCGTCTCGTCATCGAAGGTGTGCGTGTTCTCGTAGTTGTTAGTCGCGTCGAGGCTCGGCGTTGGGCCGATGGTGTAAGCGCTGGAGAGCGTCTTGTAATAATCGGGATCGCTGAAGCTGCCCAGAACCTGCGAAAGCATCAGGTCGGTCGAGCTGGAAAACGACCGCCGGCGATTTACGAAATCCTTGCGCTCGTCCCGTATCTTGCCGCCGAAGCGCAGCGTCGACCCATTCGATCCGACGACATAGGGCAATGAAAAGTCGAGCGCACCGCCGGCGTCGCGCCCGGTGGTGAGTCCGTCGCTCGTGTCCCACGAATTCATCGCGTAATTGCCGGGATCCGATGCGGCGGCCGCCATCGCGGCGTCGGCGAATCGGTAGGTCGGATATTTCCGATTGCTGGCGTCGTAGGCGACGGTCAGGCCCTGGCCGCCCGGCCCGTCGAAGATGAAGGGGCTCGAGCGATAATCGTTAACCGACTGCCTGGTGCCGGCATAGTTTGCCGACGCTATAGCTGTGATCGAACCGAGCTGAGTGTGGAGGCCGAATGTGCCTCCATATAGCTGCTCGCGAGGCGTTCGGTTCTGTACCTCTCGCGAAAGTTCTGCACCCGTGCCAAATCCGCGCGGGCCGACACCGGCGGAATCACCGGTATCTCCGAATGTCGAGCCGGTCGCCCCGGTGGCGATGTCGTAGACGTAGCGGGTACCAAAGTTCTCAAAAAGCGACCAGAGGCCTTTGACAGAAACCGACGTCTTAGAATCGAAACGGTAGTCGAGATCGCCGTCCAGACCGTACCGATTGCGGTGATACGCATAGTCGCGCTGGCTCCATTCGATTGGGATCGAGCGTCCCTGGTCATCGACGGTCCAGGCGGGCTCGACATCGTTGATACCGCGGTTGTTGTGATCGGCCGATCCGCCGAGGAGGAAACCGAGCTTGCCATCATCGCTGCGTCCGCCGTAGGCGAAGCCGCCCTGGTACTGGGTGTAGCTCTGTAGAGTCATCTGCCCGAATTGACCAGAGACGTAACCGTGCGGGCGGCCTTCAGGCGTCTTGGTGACGAGGTTGACTGACCCGCCGATGGCGTCGGCATCCATGTCCGCCGTCAACGTCTTGCTGACCTCGATCGCGGCGAGCACGTCGGACGGAACGTCGTCGAGCTTCGGGATACGGGTGCCCTTTTCCGTTCCGGGGATATGGGCGCCATCGACCGTCACATTCGACAGTCGCGGCTCGGTGCCGCGGATCTGCACGAATTTGCCCTCTCCTTCGTCGCGCTCAGTCGTGACTCCGGAGATTCTACCCGCTGCCTCGGCGGCGTTGAGAGTTGGAAGCGCGCGAATGTCGTCGCCCGACAGAACCGTGACGACGTTCGGGGCAGTCTCACGACGCTCGAATGCAGACGCTCTGCTTTCGCCGAGCCTCTCGGCGTTGACGACGACACCCGCGAGAAGCTCCACAGAAGGAAGGAGCTTCGCGTCGCGCCGGGCGTCGGCGCCGCTTTGAATTTCAACCGTGGCCGTGTCCGGCACGAACCCGAGCTTGCTGATGCGCACGGTGTAAGAGCCAGCCGGAATCTTGTCGATGGCGTAGCGGCCGGATGAGTCGACCACCGCACCAAAACGTGTGGAGAGCAGATGCACAATCGCGCCCGGCTGGATGGCGCCGCCAGCGTTGGTGACGGTTCCGGAGAGCGAACCGGATTGTGACAATGCGACGTTGGCGAAAATCAGGAACGCGAACGCGATGATCCAGCGGACAGCACGAGACAGCTGCGTCACGGTAGCTCCAGAAGAAGACGTCGCAACGTGACATCCTTGCGCCACGGTACTCACCATCGATTGGTCTAGAACTCGTCACGACCTCGTGACGTTATCATGCGGCTGACAGGTAGGGGCGAGGGACGAGGGGCGAGTGGCGAGGGACGCTTGCTTGACTACATCCTTCGCGCTGTCCGGCGGAAAACGGTGCACCGAGAGAGGTTTCGATGTCCCATCGGGTCAGCACATCCAACGATTCTCTTAGATCCCACCAGCTGTCCCATGGGTATTCGAAGCTATCGAGATCTCATAGTATGGAACACTGCAGTGCAGCTAACGCTGGAGGTTTATCACATCACTGAGTCATTTCCACAGTCTGAACGATTCGGATTGACAAGCCACTTGCGCCGCGCTGCTGTTTCGATCGCCTCCAACATCGCGGAGGGACACGCACGAGGCACCCGCGGTGAATACCGCAACTTTCTCTCGGTCGCGAGAGGTTCCACCATCGAAGTCGAGGTCCATCTCTATCTCGCCGAACAGATTGGCTATGTCCAATCTCCGACGCTAATCAAGGCACGAAGCCATTGCGATGCGATCAGCCGAATGATCAGCGGCTTGAGGCGCGCGCTCTAGGTAACTATCCCTCGCCCCTCGCCCCTCGCCCCTTGTTACGTAACGAGAACCCGATGGTGACAGATCCATCACATCACGCCACGAGATTGCGGGCAAAATTTGGTGAGCGTGTTCATGACCAACCGACGTCTACTTCTGATGAATACCAGAAAACGAATCGCACTCATTGCCCACGACAACCGCAAACGCGACCTGCTCGATTGGGCCCGCTGTAACCGGGGAGCACTGCTGCGGCACGAGCTCTTCGCAACCGGAACAACGGGAGCGATCCTCGTCTCCGAGCTCGGACTCGACATAAGCCGCTTCGCGAGCGGACCGCTCGGCGGCGATCAACAGGTCGGCGCGGCGATAGTGGAAGGGCGAGTGGATTTCGTGATTTTCTTCTCGGATCCTCTCGAGCCGCATCCGCATGACGTTGATTTCAAGTCACTGCTACGAATCGCGCTCGTCTACAACATTCCCGTCGCCTGCAACCGGGCAACTGCCGATTTTCTGGTATCCTCGCAGCTGATGAACGAGGAGTATCGGCGTCTGACGATGGGAATCGAGGATCAGCTGGTGAGGTGGATCCCATCGGTCCAGAGCGACCCGCAACCCGATCGCGTGCGGACGGAGCTTTTGCTCACCGAGCCGCGAGAGTTTTCCTAAGCCGAGTCATCGAGGTCCGGCTCGCTGCCTCCACGAACGATGCAGCCGTCTTTATGCGCAGCGACCCGGTGGTCCTTCGTCGACCTCGGCTGGCACAGGGCGACCGACGAGGATGGTGATGTTGTCCGAGCCCCCAGCGTCGAGTGCATCCTGGAGCAGCGCTTCACACACCTGACGCGCTGACTGCATGTTCGCCAGTCGCTCGGCGATTCTCTCGTCCGAGACGTGCCTCGTCAGTCCGTCGCTGCAGAGAAGGTGGATGTGCTCCCAGGTGTTCTGCATCCGTGTCACCACCGGCGCGCTCTGCTCACCGCCGAGCGAGCTGACGAGAACGTTCGAGAGCGGCGAGGTCTCAGAGAGTGTCTTCGACATTATGCCCTGGTCGACGAGCGCCTGAGCCAGCGTCTGGTCGCGTGAGACCTGCTCAAGCACGCCGTTGCTATACCTATAGTAGCGAGAATCGCCGACCTGGAGCACGTAGCTCCACGGCCAGACGAGGATCAGTAGTGTGAGCGTTGTCGCCATCCCGGCAGCGTCGGGATCGTTGGCTGCGTGCTCCACAACGGCCTCGTGCACTCTCCTCGCGGTGCGCTCGAGTGCGTGGAGGAAATCGCCGTCGCGGTCTGCAGCACGGTAGTAGCAACGCGCGGCCTCATTGATGTAGAGCGTGACCTCCTCGAGTGCGATCCGACTGGCGCGCTCTCCCTTTTGTCCGCCGCCGACGCCGTCGGCGACCATCATGAAGGACCCGATGCGGTCCTCTTCGAGCGGCAGGTTGTGAATCGACGGCAGACTCGACGCCTTGACTGCCAATCGTCCACGCAGTTGCCCGATGAGGAAATGATCTTGATTGTCAGGACGCACTTTGCCGGGA
>JBKOVX010000341.1:0-7921 GCA_046724115.1 Gemmatimonadota bacterium
GTTGTTGGCTGCTGCTGTCTTCATGCGACCCAGCAGACGCTCGTTGAAGGCTTCGGCCGCGTTGACCCCTGAGTATCGCAAGAGATGGTTCATCGCGATGACCTCCGCCACTACCGTGATGTTCTTACCCGGATTCAGGTAAACAGTAACCTTGGGCAGCTCGACATCCAGAATCGTGGTCGTCTCCTGGTCCAGACCGACGCGCTCGACCACCGCGTTCTGATCCCATTCCTCCAGTTGCACCACGACCTCGATGCGTTTCTGCTGGCGGACGGAGCGAATTCCAAATATGGCCTTGATGTCGATGAGTCCGATGCCGCGAATCTCCATATAGTGTCGCTGCATCTCGTGGCCGCGTCCGATCAGGACGTCATTGCCACGTTTGCTGGTGATGACGAGGTCGTCGGCCACGAGTCGGTGACCCCGCTCGACAAGATCCAGCACGCATTCCGACTTCCCGATGCCGCTCTTACCGGTGAAGAACAGTCCGACCCCGAAAACATCGGCCAGCGATCCGTGTAGCGACACGGTCGGCGCGAACTCCATCTCCAGCACCGGCTTGATGCGGCGGTAAAACTCGGCCGTCTTGAGCCTGGTCCGAATGATAGGAATTCCAGCGGCGCTCGCCGCTTCCCTGAGCCCGGCCGGCAGTCGTTGTCCCTTCGTGACGAAGACCGCCGGAATCGGAAACGAGAAAAAGAGCTCGAGGATTCTCTTGCGCTCGGCGGGCGCCAGCGACGCGAGGTAAGTGATCTCGGTCTCGCCGAGAACCTGAAGTCTCTCAGACGAGAATCGCTTTACGTAGCCGGCGAGCACGATGCCCGGACTGGAAACCTCGGCGTTGCCGACGGCGCGATCGAGTCCTGTTCCCGGCTCGATCTCTTCCAGCTGCAGTGTTCCGCGCAGCCGGTCGAGAAGTTGTCCAACGGTTACCTGCGGTGCCGGCATTTTAACTCGCTGCCTCAGTTCTGACGAAGATCATTGTGCCACAACTTCCTCCAGGTGGGCGAGAGTTTCATTGGCCGCCCGTTCCCAGGTAAAGGTTGTCGCGAAACGTCGCGCGGCCTTCCCGAGAACATCTACCAGATCGGGAGATTGCACGAGACCCCTCATCGCCGCCGCCATCGCGTGCGGATCATTTTGTGGTACCAGAAAACCGGTTTCCCCGTCGATCACCGACTCGCGGATTCCCGGTGAATTCGCGGCAATCACTGGAGTCCCGCACGCAGCAGCCTCGAGGTTGCTGATTCCCCACCCTTCCTTGGGCGACGCCAACGCCGAAGCCCACGCGCGCCGCAGCAAGTGAACTTTGTCGTCTTCGGGAATGAAGCCAAGGAACCGCACACGTCCTCCGAGGTCGAGAGATTTTACCAGACCTTCGAGCCGGGCGCGATAGTCGCCTGTCCCCGCGATTTCGAGCCTCGCTTCGGGCACGTTCAGCTCGGCGAACGCTTTTATCACGACGTCGACGCGCTTGTATATCTTCAGCCTGCCCAGGTAGACGAACAACGGCTGATCGGCGCGCTCGGCGGAGTCGGGGGTCAGGCGATCCGAGTCGACGCCGTTGTAAATCACGCGAATCGATCCTCGTGGGATGCCGCGTGCAACGAGGTCATCGGCGGTGCTGACACTGACGGCCTCGAACGGTACGCCCCTGTAAAACGCGCCGAGCGGACGCTCGGATAGCCAGACCGCCGCGGCGAGCGGAGGCAACGCTTCGCGAAAGACAGTGCCTCCGAAAAGATGGTGGACCAGGACCACGAGCTTCCGCAGACCCCAAAGCGGCGTGTAAAGCGGCACCTTATTGAGATCTTCGATCACAACATCGTAATCGTTGCCCGCGAGATGCCGTCGATAGTAACGCTGAGCGATGAACGGATAGCTGTGGCGAGTTCCGATTCGGTGGACTTCTATTCCATCGAGTGTCACCCGCTGCGGTGCGTTCGCCCACGAGCTGCACAGCAAGTCGACGCTGTGCCCGCGAGCGACGATGCGACTGAAGATTTCCTGCAGATGAAGCTCGGCGCCACCAGCCTGCGGATTGGTGAAATCCTGCCAGTTGAGAACGAGTATCCGCACTAGATCATGCCGGCCTGTCGCGCAAAAGCGTCGAGAACTCCGTTGACGAACTTGGCGCTGGCGGAAGTGCCGAATCTCTCGGCCAGCCTGACCGCCTCCTGGATGGCGACGCGGGGTGGAGTATCCCCCTTCATCAGCTCCGCCGCGCCGAGTCGAAGAACCGATCGCTCGATAGCGCCGAGGCGCTCCAGTCGCCAGTTGGTGGTCAGCTCCGCGAGTCGCAAGTCGAGCTCGGTCCCACAGTTGGAGACATCTTTGACGAGAACGCCGGCGATGCGTCGCTCCTCTGGTGTGACTGCGAGATCGTCCCACACCTGCGTTGCAACGCGATCGAGATTCTTGCCGCCCCGCATCTCCCACGCGTAGAGCGCCTGAAGCGCCCGCGCGCGGGCGCGTGATTCAATCCGCATCGTCCGGGTCCAGGCGATTGAGGAGATCTACCATTTCGAGCGTGGCGACGGCGGCGTCGAACCCTTTATTGCCGTGCGCCCCCCCGGCGCGGGCTTCGGCCTGCTCGTCGGTATCGCAGGTCAGAACGCCAAATCCGATTGGCGTCTCCGCGTCGGCGCTGGCGGAAGCGAGTCCCCTCGACGCTTCGCCCGCGATATAGTCGAAGTGAGCGGTCTCGCCCCTGATGACTGCGCCAACTGCAACGGCTCCGTCGTAGCGCTCACTCGCCAGAAGCCAGCGGGCGGCGATGGGCAATTCCCACGCTCCCGGTACCCAGACTACGTCGATGTCCTCGAAGGCGACGCCATATTTGACGAGAGCATCGAGCGCGCCATCGACGAGTTTCTTTACGATGGGCTCGTTGAAGCGGCTGGCGATGACGACAATGCGCCGCCCGACGCCGCTTGGCAATCCGTGGAACTCGGGCATTTAAGAAGCGAAAAGGTGTCCCAGCTTTGCCCGTTTTGCTTCGAGGTAGCTTGAGTTCTCGTCGTGTGCGATGGAGATGATCGGCACACGCTCGTCGACGGTCAGTCCATAACCTTCGAGCCCGACCAGTTTCCGCGGATTGTTGGTGATCGGCCGGATTGTCTTGAGACCGAGGTCGAGCAGAATCTGGGCGCCAATGCCGTAGTTGCGGAGATCCGGCTTGAATCCCAGCCTCTCGTTCGCTTCTACAGTATCGATTCCCGAGTCCTGCAGCTCGTAGGCTTTGAGCTTGTTGAGGAGTCCGATGCCACGGCCTTCCTGATCGAGATAGACGACGACGCCCTTCCCTTCCTTGGCGATCATCTTCATCGCCGTCTCCAGCTGCCAACCGCAATCGCATCTCAGGGAATGGAACACGTCGCCGGTGAGACACTTCGAGTGCATCCTCACCAGCACGCTGGAATCAGGACCGACATCGCCGTAGACGAGGGCGATGTGCTCGTGATTGTCGACGTCGTTTCGGTATCCTACCACCCGCCAGGTGCCCATCTCGGTCGGAAGACGCGCCTCGGCGACCCGATGCACGAGTCGTTCGGTCTGGAGCCGGTGAGCCACGACCTGAGCGACGGTGATGAACGTGAGACCGTATTTCTGGGCGAACTGCTCCAGCTCCGGCCGGCGAGCGCTCGTCCCGTCTTCGTTCAGTATTTCGCAGATGACGCCGGCTGGCGTGAGGCCGGCAAGTCTCGCCAGATCGACCGCGGTTTCGGTGTGTCCCACGCGCTGAAGCACCCCTCCGTCGCGGGCGCGCAACGGAGGAACGTGTCCGGGCCGACGTAGATCGGTCGGGACGGTATTGGGATCGACGGCGACGCGAATCGTCTTGGCGCGATCCTGGGCGCTGACGCCAGTCGTCACCCCAAAGCGATCGTCAGCGTCGATGCTGATGGTGAAGGCTGTGCGATACTCGTCGGTGTTGACTTCGCTCTGAGGAGCAAGCTCGAGTTGATCTGCGCGCTCGTTGGTCAGCGCGAGACAAATCCAGCCCCCTGCCTTCCTGATCATGAAGTTGATCATTTCGGGCGTAACCAGCTGGGCGGCGCAAATGAGATCGCCCTCGTTCTCGCGATCCTCGTCGTCAGCGACGATGACGAGCTTTCCTGCCTTTATGTCAGCAATTGCCTGTTCTACCGTTCCGAACTGCATAGTACCTCTAATGTTCCAGCGAGTAATCGGTGAGTGAATTTAGCGCCGATGCCTCGCGCAGATAGGGTTCGAGCAGCCGACGCACATGTTTAGCGATGACATCGGCCTCGACATGAACCCTCGAACCAGGCATGAGATCGCCCAGGTTGGTGTGCCGAAGGGTGTATTCGATCAAAGAGACCTGTAGACCTCTCGGTTTGAGGTCGTTGACGGTCAGACTTACCCCGTCGACTGCTATCGAGCCGTGGAGAACGAAGAGCGGCTCGATTGCCGCCGGAATCGAGAGATCGACGAGCTGCGCATCCCCATCTCGATCCACCGCGGTGACGATTCCGACGCAGTCGACGTGGCCCTGAACGATGTGTCCACCCAGCCTGTCGTCTGGCCGCATCGCGCGCTCGAGATTTACTCGAGTGCCCGTCCGCCAATCCCCGATCGTGGTGCGGTCGAGCGTCGTTGTTATCGCTGCTGCCTCGAACCAGCCCTTACCAAATTCCCGAACCGTGAGGCACGCACCATTGACGGCAATGCTCTCACCACTTTTCAGATCATCGAACGGAGCGCGAATGCGAAGCTCGCGCCCGGCATCTGTCTGCCGCACGCTTTCCACTTCGCCTACCTGCTCGATCAACCCGGTGAACATTCAAGCCTCGTGCAACGCATAAACCGACATCACGTCTTCGCCCAGCTCGGCGCGTTTGATAATCGGAAGACCGGCGAGCCATTCCCGGGCATCGCCATGCGTGCCATTGAACGGACTGAGGGCGGCTGTTCCGAGCGTGATCGGTGATTGAAAGATAATCAGCCTGTCTACCAGCCTTCTGGCCAGGAATTCCTGGGCGACGCGTGCTCCCCCCTCGACCATCAGGTGCTGAAGCTCGAAGCCGTGAAGCGCTTCCAGCGCCGCGTTGAGGTCCTCGGCCTCGAACACATCGACTCCAGCGTTGTGCAGCGCGGCGAGGCGCGCAACCGGCGGATGGTGCGCGAAGATCGCGGTGGGCGTTTCCCTGGCGGTGCGTACCAGCGTCGAATCGAGCGGTGTTTCCGCGTTGCGGTCGAAGATAATTCGCAGCGGCGGAACTCGTGGCTTGATGGATCCGCGCGCCGTGAGCTGGGGATCGTCAGCGCGCACCGTGCCAAGTCCGACGGCAATCGCATCAACATTGGCACGAAGACGCTGCACTTCCTGACGCGACTGCTCGTTGCTGATCCAGCGGCGCTCGCCGGACGGATCGTTCATTTTGCCGTCGCTGGAGAGCGCGAGCTTGAGCGTCACCCACGGTCGATTCGGATTGGTCGCGGCAAAGAAAAAAGGCGCGTTGAGCTCGAGAGCCGCAGCTTCCTCGACGCCGAAGTCGACGTGGACCCCGTAGTCCGAAAGGTGCCGGGCGCCGCCGCCCGCCAACGCCGTCGGGTCCGCACTGGCGATGACGACGCGAGTAACCCGAGCCTGGAGAATTGCCTCAGTGCAAGGCGGTGTCTTCCCGAAGTGATTGCACGGCTCGAGGGTCACGTACATCGTGGCGCCGCGGGCCCTCTCGCCGGCCGCCTTGAGCGCGACTATTTCGGCGTGGGCTTCTCCGTATCGTGCGTGATAGCCTTCGCCGACGACGACACCGTCGCGAACGACAACAGCGCCGACCATCGGGTTCGGCGCTGTTTGTCCCCAGCCTTGCTGCGCCAGGGCAAGCGCGCGACGCATGTAATCCGCGTCGCGCACGTCGCTTTTAGAAGCCGAATCGGCCTCCGATAGATCCGTAGAGTCTTGAGTCGGCTGGTTGCTTACCACTGAAGGTGTTGTAGGTGTTGATAGTTCCACCCGATACCTGTCCAATTTCGCCGGTGATCTTGAAAAGCAGAAGGTTCACCGAGAGATCCGCGAAAATGTTGGTCCTCGTCAGGTTTTGCGAGATCGATACGGGAGCCGAATTGACAGCCGGAGTTGGCGGTACCGTTCGCGCGGCGACGTGCGCACCGATGTCGGTCGACGCGTCGTACTTGTCCTGACCGAAGCCAGCAGCGAGGCCGAAGAGAATCAGGCTCTTGCTCGCCGTAACGCGCCACGCCTTCGTCTTGAGGCTGAGATTGTTGACATACAGAGAGTCGCTACCGCTGTTGCCAGCAATGTTGAGCGTCGGCAGATCCCGGACGAGGTAGCTAACCGAAATGCCAGGAACAAGCAGCGATTCCTGAAGAATTCCCACTCGTGCGCCGTAACCCAGCTTGAGGGATCCATTCGGGACCTTCACGCTCACTCCGCTGTTGTTGAACTCGGGTACGTAGGCAGCGCTCACCAGGACGTCGACGCCACCAACGTTGGTGAGGGCGAGCGGAATGCCCTTGAAGACACCGACAGCAAGGTCGGCGGTCGGCATCGGAACGTATTGATCCTTGGTGTCGAACTGTGTGCTGGTCGCACCGGTTACCTGTGGCGTCACATTCTGAACCTGGGGCAGACTTCCCTGCAGCACGTTGACACGCAATCCGGCTGAAAAATGGCCGAGCCCGCCGAGATTCCCGCCTTGACCAAGCGTGGGATTACCACCGGCGATGCTGGTGCCAAGCTGTGGAGCGAGATACTTGAAGAGATCGATCGCTTTCTGACAGGCGTCCTGCGAAGCACGTGTATTATCGGGTACGCCAAACCCATTCACCGTGCCCGGTGGGCAGCGCTGCGTATCGACCTGCGCCTGCACCGAAGTCGCTGCGAGAGCAGCAGCCGCGAACATAACGAACACACGAACTTTCATCGATTATTTCCTCAAGAGAGTATGACTGCGCCTGACCCGGGTTGGAGCGTGCCGATTTGCCACCCTTTTAGCCCCGCCCCGGCCGCCGCCGACAACACAGATTTGACGTCGGAAGGCGCGCAGATAACAACCATTCCTACACCCATGTTGAACGTCCGGTACATCTCGGCGGGCTGGACTTGCCCCGCCTCCATAAGGACCCCGAAAACGCTCGGGACCCTCCAGCTCGATACATCGATGACTGCGTCCAGCGTCTGCGGCAACGCGCGGTCGAGATTCTCGGGTAATCCCCCACCCGTGATGTGAGCCATCGCGTGAACGCGATCGAGCACCGGTTTGAGCGCTGGCAGATACGACTTGTGCTCGGCGAGGAGTAGGTCAGCGACCGTTCCCCCGCCACCAGGAAATGGGTCCGTCACCCGTAACTTGAGTCGATCCGCAACGATCTTTCTCGCCAACGAATAGCCGTTGGTGTGCAAGCCCGAGCTCGGGAGCCCGATGAGGACATCGTCGGGCCGGACTCGATGCCGACCCAAGACCTCATCTTCTTCCACATATCCGACGATGAAGCCCGCCAGGTCGTAATCCGGGGGCGTATATAAACCCGGCATTTCTGCGGTTTCTCCCCCCACCAGCGAGCAACCGTTCTCGCGGCATCCGGCGGCGACACCTGCCACCACTGCTTCTACGACCGCGGGTTCGAGTCTTCCGAAGGCGACGTAATCGAGAAAGAAGAGCGGCAGCGCGCCCTGAACGAGGATGTCGTTCACGCAGTGGTTGACGAGATCGCGGCCGATGGTATCGTGGCGTCCGGCGTCGATTGCGACTTTGATCTTCGTCCCGACTCCATCGGCGCTCGATACAAGAATGGGTTTGCGCAGCCCGGAAGGCACACGGACCATTCCACCGAATCCTCCGAACGCGCCAACGACGCCTGATGTGTAGGTGGATTCCACGAGCTTCCTGATCCGAGCCTTCGCGGCGTTGGAAGCATCGATGTCCACACC
>JBKOVX010000434.1:0-3268 GCA_046724115.1 Gemmatimonadota bacterium
GGCCAATGAGGTCAAGTTCATGGGTGGCGGCGGCCTCACCGACGGCCGTTCCGTTCTCAACTTCAACTTCGAGCCAGTCATTCCTCTGGCAATCAACAAGAACTGGAACGTCATAGCGCGAACGATCGTTCCCTATCTCAACATTCCCGGACCGCAGCTGACAAGGTTTACAGGCATCGGGGATGTGAAGGAGCAATTGTTCTTCTCACCGTCGCATCCTGGCGCGCTTCTCTGGGGTGTCGGGCCGGTGTTTTCATTTCCTACCGCAACCAACGAGCTCGCTACTACAGGCTCGTGGGCGGCGGGCCCGAGCGCCGTGGTGCTGAAGTTCGTCGGCCCTTTGGCTCTTGGCACCTTGGCTTTCAACGTCTGGACATTCTCCGACAACGATCACACGCGGCCTGAAGTCAACGGGCTCAGCGTCCAACCTTTCTTCGAGCTCAACCTTCCCGACGGCTGGGCGTTTGGGTCGTCGCCGTCGATCACCGCCAATTGGGATTCGCCGAAAGGGGAGAAATGGACGGTGCCCCTCGGTCTTGGGATCTCCAAGGTCACTTTCGTCGGACCGCTCCCGATGCTCCTGGGGATCGACTACTACAACAACATCAAGCGGCCCACTACCGCCACGAAAACAGAGATGCGGTTCCTTGCTGCGCTATTGTTTCCGAAGATGAAGAAGTAGTGACGTCTCACCACCCTGAGGATTTTTGCTCGCAGATCAGGAGGCCATCGTGCTTTATCGAACGGTAGTACTCGCTTCTACTATAGTAGTTACCAGCTTGGGCGTCGGCTGCGCGCGGATGCGCCCGGCCGACGCTCCGGCTCCGAGTGAGTGGCCCGGCTACAATCGGACGCTCGCCGGAGACCGGTTCTCTCCGCTCAACGAGATCAATCGCGAGAACGTCGCGCAGCTTCACTCGGTCTGCAGCTACACATTGCCCGAAGTCACTTCGCTGCAGACTGGTCCTATCGTCGTCGCGGGAACGATGTATTTCACGACCGACACGATTTCCTACGCCATTGACGCGAGCACCTGCGCGCCGAAGTGGAAGCAGGTTCGTCACAGTGCATCACCGAGCCCGCTGGCGGTGCATCGGGGCTTCGCCTATCTGAACGGCAGACTATTCCGCGCGACGTCTGACGCGCACGCACTCGCGATGGACACCACCGATGGCCGCGTGATATGGGATCGGGCTCTCGATGTAAACGGGCCTGGTGTCTCGTATCCGATGGCGCCAATCGCAGCCGATAGCCTCGTCTTCCTCGGCAACGCGGGCGGCGATCAGGTTGGTGTCACGGGACACGTGTACGCGCTTGATGCGAAGGACGGACACGTGGTGTGGCGATTCGATGTCGTGCCATCCACCGGCGCGGCGCGCGCGACGTGGACGAATCCGAGATTGCCGATCTCCGGTGGTGCCTTCTGGACTTCGTTCACATACGATGCTGCCAATCGGGTTCTGTATGTCCCGGCGGGAAATCCCGCACCGGATTTCGATATCGGGCTGCGCACAGGTGACAACCTCTATTCCAACTCTGTCATCGCGATCGACGCCAAAACCGGCCGCATGCTCGGCTACAACCAGCTCGTGAAGCGTGACGCCCACGACTGGGATGTAGATACTCCGCCAGTGCTCGTTACTACGCGCTCGGGTCGCGCGATCGTCGCGTCGGCCAACAAGGATGGACTGCTGTCGATTCTCGACCGCGGCGGGCTGACTGGAACCGGCAGGAAGAGTGACGCCAATCCGGCGTCGGTTCTCGCTCTTCTCTCCCAGACTCCCACCACTACGCGAATGAATGCCGACGTCGCCCTTTCACGGGATACGACGACGACTTTCTGCCCCGGATCCCAGGGAGGTTCCGAGTGGAATGGAGCCGCCTACAGTCCGCAGACCAACTCTTTCTATGTTGGCGCAGTTGACTGGTGCATGCGCGTTCGGCTCAAGCGAGACACAACGACGTTGCAAACGACAGGGATGTGGCTCGGCAACGAGAACAAGGATGTCCTGACGCCCCCCGAGACTGCTAAAGGTTGGCTCACATCATTCGACGCCGAGAACGGCTCGGTAAAGTGGAAGTTCCAGACGTCGCGTCCGATCCTCGCCGCAGTCACACCGACGGCGGGTGGCGTCGTGTTCACGGCGGACCTTGGCGGGCAGCTCTATGCCCTCGATGCAGCGACCGGCCGAGTGTTATGGCAAACCAGCACCGGACAATCTACCGGAGGTGGAATCATCACCTACATCGCAGGTGGGCATCAGCTACTGGGTGTTGCGGCGGGAATGAAATCCGCTTTGTGGCCGGGGGCGGCAGCGCAGAGCCGCGTCGTCGTCTATGGGCTCAAGTGAGTTTGCTTTCGCTATCGCTATCGAGCGCGGGCTATCGTAACGAGACCGGTCTTCGCGAGGCGAGCGTCGTGGCTCGCGTCGGTTCAGGTAAGGCGGGAGTGATCCTGGAGTGACTTGCGCTCGTCGAGAATGGGATGACTTTCGCCCGGCCTTACCACCGCTTTTCTTGACTCCCACTTGCCGTCGACTTTTTCCCGCCACGAGAGATAGCGCAGGTGCGTGTGATGATCTTCGTCGAGCTGCGCGTCGCGAATTTCTTCAGTCATGGGAGAAAAAATACGCCCTCAATTTTCGCGTCGCTGGATCTTTCGGGTTGCGTACGGCGAATTGTTACAAACCACCATAAACGAATGCTCCCTCTTGACAGACGAGCTTTAGACCGTCACGCCGACTTGACTTCAAGTTCGCTTGAAACTGGTCGCCCGTTGTGTCTGTGGGGCCACGCGATCATTCGCAGCAGGCGCGCTATGAGGGCGGCGCTGATACCTCCCCGGTGCTCCGCACTTGCGGCGCCACATCCGCCGCTGCCGCGACAAGGCCGACAGAAGCTAGCCCCGCTCCCGCTCCAGGAGACTTCCCCAATTGCTTTGTCACGAACTGAGAAAGAAAATCGACCAGCGCAAAGGGCGGAGCCGCACCAACGATTTCGCGGGTACCAACGGCTTCCTTCCCGAGCAAATCCACATCCGCCGACAAATCCGCTCTTTTGACCGCAGCCTGTCGCTGAGCGAGAAGCGGTAGATAAGCCGCTTGCGCTGCTTCGATACACCTTGCGACTACTTCTTCCGGCAACTGGATCTCCTGCAATGAGACAGAGACAATGCTGATTCCGGTTTCGGCGACTCCTTCCGAGATCGTTTGCGCAATTGATTGGGAAAGAGTCTCCGCCGCACTCCGCCAGGCGGTTTGATTACCTT
>JBKOVX010000261.1:0-2285 GCA_046724115.1 Gemmatimonadota bacterium
CACACGGTACGATCAGGAAAGCAAGGATGAGCGTGTTCGAGCGTCTGCGCATGAAGTTTCTCCACTAACGTATTTGACTCGTATTACGACCTCGGAGCCGCAAAAGTTTGAGCGGTGAGAAACATTTCTCCTATGGGGGAAAAGCAAAACGGCGCCTCGATCGAGACGCCGTGCGCTTTCGTGCTAGGGGTACTGAGTGGAGGCGCGGGGATTCGAACCCCGGTCCGAGACAAGATCGACCACAGCGTCTACGTGCGTATTCCACCGATTGAGGTCTCCAGCCGCTGGCCAGTGGACAGCCCACTTCTGGACAAGTCTCCTAAAGTTTCGCCGACTGCCGGAAGACGCAGCAGCCGACTATCCCGATTTTTCGATACCCTTAAAGCCGCCTCAGGAGGGCTTCTCTAAGGGCAGGTGCAGCAACTCCTAAGAGTTACGCAGCCAGGGCCAAGTTGTTGTTGGCGTTTGAAAATTTTCCCAGAGGATTTACCAGGATCCGAGAGACCTGGGCACGCGGCCACAGCTTCACTAACCCCGTCGAAGCCAAGTCGCCCCCGTTCAACAAGTATACCGGTATTGGCCGCCAAAGTCAACGAAAAACGACTTACCAAGGCGCTTGAAGTGCTTGTAGTAACGCGTTGTGGGACCGACGATTACAGAGTTGGCCTCACGCTGCCGCTTGAGCGCCTTCGAGCTCTGGCTCCTTCTCGCAGGTCGCGTCAAACGCGTGGCGATTCGGATCGGCTAGATAGGTGGCGAATACATCCTCGACCTGCGTCAAACTGACTACCGCATGGAGCTGACGACGCAATTCCGCCGAGCCCGGAATCCCTTTCACATACCAGCCTAGGTGCTTCCGGAACTCGATTGCCGCACCGCGAGGGTCGGCCTCGTAGTCCTCGGCCATCCGGGCGTGCTCGAGCGCAATCGCAAACCGTCGCTCGATGCTCGGCGCCGCCGGCTTGGGCTTCCCTTCCAGGAGCGCCCTCGTCTGGTCGAAGATCCAGGGTTGGCCGAACGATCCACGGGCGATCATGATCGCCGCGCAGCCGGTCTCGCGCTGCATACGCACCGCGTCTTCAGCTGTCCTGATGTCGCCATTGCCGATGACGGGAATCTCCAGGGCAGCGCTCACTGCAGCGATCTCTTCCCACCGAGCGTTGCCGCTGTACATCTGCGTCCTTGTGCGCGGATGCAGGGCGAGCGCGCGGGCGCCCGCGTCCTGGCAGCGAAGGGCGATCTTCACCGGATCGCGCTGCTCCTCGCTCCAGCCGCTGCGGATCTTCACCGTCACGGGCAAGTGCGTGCCGGCCGAGACCGATCGAATGACGGACTCGACGAGAGACAGATCCTTGAGGCAGCCCGATCCCCCGTTCCGTTTTACCACTTTTTTTACCGGGCAGCCGAAGTTGATGTCGATGAACTCGGGCTCGAACACGTCGGTGACCAGACGCGCAGCCTCTCCCATGGCGACGGGATCGGCACCGAAAATCTGGACGCCGATCGGACGCTCGTCGGCACCAAAGCGGAGCTTGTCCAGTGTCGCAGCGTTCTCGCGACGGATTCCCTCTGCGGAGAGGAATTCGGTGACGACGACGTCCGCGCCAAAGCGGCGGCAAAGTCTCCGGAATGGAGACTCCGACACGCCCGCCATCGGGGCCAGATAAAGGGGGATGTCCTCGCGGACGGAAAACGGAAATGGCATCACGATACAAGCTAAGGGATAAGCCCAAGTGCTTGCAACATCGTGGTTTGACTCCCGCAACGGCCCCGCGTAACTTCCGTGCTTCTCGCGCAAGAACTGACCACCGTCGGGGAGCTGATGGAACTACGCGATTTTTTTTCTGAAGACGCGATAAAGCTGGAGCTCGAGGGAAACACGAAGGACGAGATTCTCAAGGAGTTGATCGACCTCCTCGGCCTCGACGACAAATCCGAAGGAATGCTGTTCAAGATGTTGAAGCGGCGCGAGAATCTGGGCTCCACCGGCATCGGTCGCGGGATCGCGATCCCCCACTGTCGCTCGCTCGTGGTGTCAAAGCTCCGCGTGGCATTCGGGCGCAAGAGCCAGGGCGTGGACTTCAAAGCGATCGATGAGAAGCCGGTTTACTTCTTCTTCCTCATCGTCGCACCGCCCCTCGAGGTGTCCAATCAGTACCTGCCCGTGCTCGGCAAGATCGCGCAGTTCTCCAAGGAGCCGGACGTGCCGCAGCGGCTGCTGGGGCTCACGCAGCCGGGACAGTTCCTGGAGCTGCTGAAGGAGAAGGGGGTGTGAGGGGCCGTGA
>JBKOVX010000425.1:0-5630 GCA_046724115.1 Gemmatimonadota bacterium
GTAGTAGACGGGAATCGCCAGCGGCGATCGGGGAAGAGAGATGTCGCGCACAGTCGCGCCCATCGAGCGGAAGCGATCCAGCGCGCGCTCGCACAGAGCCCCGATGTTCGAGTCGAGACTATCCGGGAAATACTCTTTGGGCTTGCCGATGACGATGCCCTCGAGTGTCTTCGCCGTTGGCGGCGGCGGCATCGGCACAGGACTCCTGCCGATGCGGATCGCCTCGGTGTCCGGCGATCGCGGGTCCGGAGGCGGCTCGCCAAGTGCGGACATCCGATAGATGGGCACGTGAGTATGAGAGCTCGTCGAGTCCATTGTGTCGAAGCCGGCGATCGACTCGAGGCCGAGTGCGGCATCGTCGACAGTGCGTCCGACGACACCGATCTGATCGAGCGATGACGCGAACGCACCCAGTCCATATCTGCTTACCCGGCCGTACGTCGGCTTCACACCAACGACTCCGCAAAATGCGGCCGGTTGTCGGACCGAGCCACCGGTCTCCGAGCCCAGCGCAATCGGAGTTATTCCCGCCGCCACCGCCGCCGCCGATCCACCGGAGGATCCGCCGGGTACGCAGCGAACATCGTGAGGGTTGCGAGTCGGACCGAACGCGCTGTTCTCAGTCGATGAGCCCATGGCGAATTCGTCCATGTTCGTTTTGGCGACGATGATCGCGCCGTTCACGCGCAATCTCGTGATTGCCGTAGCCTCGAATGGACTGACGTAGTCGCCAAGGATTCTGGATCCGCACGTCGTCGGCAGGCCGAGGGATGCGATATTGTCCTTGATGGCGATGGGGACTCCGGCGAGCACACCTATATCCGCCGCACTCTCGACGCGCTTCTCCATCGAGCGCGCTTCTTCTTCGCTAGCGTCCTGATCCGCATGAAGGAAGATGTTGAGCTCGTCCTTCCCCGCTCCGATTTCGCGCGCGCGGTCGAAGGAAGCGCGAACAAATTCAGAAGGGGATGCCTTGCCTGCGCGCACAGCTGACGCGATAGCGGCGGCGCCTAAAGTCACGAAGTCCTCGACGCTCAAGCGCTGCTCTCGGTGGGATCCTCGTGCGTCGCCAGACGCGGCACGATGAAGAAGCCGTCGCGCATCAACGGCGCGAAGGATTCGAGCGTTCCTTTCATTACTGGCGCTTCGCGCTCGTCCGGACGCAACGGCGTGCCGCCCGAGCCAACGCCCGCAGTCAGAGCCACCTGAGTCGTGTCGACCTGAGACAACACTTCCATGTGCTCGAGGATCGCGCTGAGCTCCTTCGTCAATGCATCGGCGCGTGCTGCATCGACGCCAAGGCGCGCCAGGTCGGCGATGTGGAGCACATCTTCGCGTGTTACCGCCACTATTCCTGTCCCCGCTCGAGGGTGGTGTATGCCAGCTTGATCGTCTTCCTGCCGACTGCCTCGTCATCGAAGTCGATGACCGCTTTCACTTCCCGGCCAACTCCCGAGAGCTCGGCGATGGAACCGTCGCCAAACAATTTGTGCCGGACGCGCTCTCCTTTCACGTAGCGCGGCTCATCCTGCGACGCTTCGGCTTCGGCAATCGGAGTCGCGCGGCGCCAGGATGGAACGTCGTAGGTCCGGCGCGGCGGATAGGCGCCGCTGAAGCCTCCTTCGCGGCCGACAGCCTTTCGACCCATGGAAGTCACTCGCAGCGTTTTTCTCTCTTCGAGATTGGCGCCGGCGATCTCTTTCAGGAATCTCGATTTGATGGAAGGCAGCAACTCGCCGTTCCGACGCCGCATTTCGGTGAAAGAGAGGTACAGCTTCTCTTCGGCGCGGGTGATACCGACATAAAAGAGGCGCCGCTCCTCCTCGAGCTTGGGCGGGTCGTCAAAGGATTGTGAGAGCGGAAAGAGTCCGTCCTCGAGGCCGGTCAGGAAAACTACCGGATACTCGAGCCCCTTCGCGTTGTGCAGCGTCATCAGCGTCACCGCATCGGCAGATGGGTCGAGCGCGTCGGCGCTGGCGACCAGCATCGCGCGCTGCAGGAAATGATCGAGCGGCGTCAGTCCGACTTCGCCGCCGTCGTCGATGACAGTCTCGGCGGCGCCATCGATCAGCGCGCTGACGTTCTCGATGCGGTCTCGCGAAGACTCAGGACCCTCGGCCTGGAGGTATTCGACGTATCGAATATCTCCAATGAGCTCCTGGAGCAACACGTCGACGCTTGTATCCCTGGCGCGCTCGCGCAACGCTGATATCAGTCGCGTGAAGTCGGCGAGCGCCTTCCTCGCCGCCGGCCGGAGAGTGTCCTGGAGATCTTCGCGAGCGGCGGCTTCTGACAGCGAGACTTTGGCGTCGCGTGCACGTGCCGCCAGCGCGTCCACTGTCGTGTCGCCGATGCCGCGCTTGGGAACCGAGATCGCGCGCCGAAACGCCTCTTCGTCAGACGGGTTGGCGATCAACTTGAGATACGCCATCAAATCACGGATCTCTCGCCGATCGTAAAAGCGCACCGACCCGACCAGCCGATACGGGATCGCCTCCCGCCGCAAGGCGTCTTCGAGCGCACGGCTCTGGGCGTTGGTGCGATACAGCACCGCGAATTCGTTGAGGCCGCGGCTCTCCTTCGTCTGCCGACTCTTGATCTCGTCGAGCACGAAGTCGGCCTCGTCTCGCTCATCGAGCGTCGCAACCAGCGTGACTGCCTCGCCGGCGGCGCGAGTCGCCCGCAACGTCTTCCCCTTGCGGCCGATGTTCTGGGTGATGGCGGCGTTGGCGACATGAAGGATGTCCGGGGTCGACCGGTAATTCTCCTCGAGTCGCACCAGTCTCGCGGCGGTGAACTCCTTCTCGAAATCGAGAATGTTGCGGATGTCGGCTCCGCGCCAGCCGTAGATCGACTGGTCGTCGTCACCGACGACGACGACGTTCCCGTGCGCGCTACCCAGCAGCTTGATGAACTGAAATTGGGCGCGGTTCGTGTCCTGGTATTCGTCGACGAGAATGAACTGAAAGCGATCGCGATAACGCGCGAGCGTTTTCTCGTCCCTGAGAAAGATCTCCACCGGCAGCACCAGCAGATCGTCGAAGCTCACGGCATTGGCGGCTCTGAGCGTCGGTTCCATCTGTCTGTAAACCTTGGCCGCCGCTCGCGACACGGGGTCCATCGCCAGCTTCTCGTACTCCGCCGGCGGGACGAGGGCGTTCTTGGCGTCAGAGATCAGACCGGCGATGACCTTGGGACTCCATTGCTTTTGGGGGATCCCTTCGCGCTCCATGATTCGCTTCACGACACCGAGGGTGTCGTCTTCGTCGTAAATGGTAAAGCTTGACGTGCGGCCAACGTGGTGCGCGGCTGCCCTCAGGATGCGCGCTCCAATCGCGTGGAACGTTCCGCTCCACATTCCCTTTGGCTCTTCTCCGAGAAGTCGAGAGATTCGCTCGCGCATCTCGCCGGCCGCCTTGTTCGTGAAGGTGACGGCAAGGATTCGCGATGGATCGACACCGTGATGCTCAATGAGGCGCGCGATGCGCGTGGTCAGAACGCGAGTCTTACCCGAGCCCGCACCGGCGAGGACGAGCATTGGCCCCTCAAAATGCATCACCGCCTCGCGCTGGGCCGGGTTCAGGCCTGCGAGCGGTTCGGTTTTCTCAGCGGTTGCGGCGTTGGTTGATTCCGACATCCTCTAAAGCTACTTAGCCGAGCACCATGTCAAAGGTCGCGCCTCGCTCCGAAGGAACGAGCGACAGCTCGCCGCCATGACTGTCGCGAACGATGCGCCGCGCGAGGGACAACCCGATTCCCCACCCCTTCTCCTTGGTCGAGAATCCGGGATCGAAAATCTGGTGGCGAATCTCGCGCGGGATTCCCGGTCCATCATCGGAGACGCGGACGCGGACCCGGCCCTCGGGCAGTGATTCCGCCGAGATCTCGACACGGCCATCGCGCCCGGCGAGCGCGTCGATGGCGTTCTTGGTGAGCGACTCGAGAGCCCACTCGAGGAGTACGGAGTCACCTTGTATGACCAGGTCGCCATGGTGCGAAGAGCTGACGGTGACGCGCTGCGCGAGAGTTGGTACTCGGGCGCGGAAGTAGGCGGCGACGCGGTCGACGAGCTCTCCGAGATCGACGGTCTCCTGACGCGGCGGGCGTCCGATGCGCTCGAAGCGGTGGGCGACGCGCTTCAGTCGCTCCAGATCCGCCTCCATATGATCGACGGCGGCGAGAGTCGTCGCTTCGGGGTCTGTCTCACGCAGGAGCTCGATCCAGCCGCTGATGCTCGATAGCGGCGTTCCCAGCTGATGGGCGGATTCGCGCGCCATTCCCGCCCAGATCTGCTCGCGGTCGGCGCGACCTCGTGTGCGCAACGCGTAGGCGCCGGCGAGCAGCACCATCCCGATGAGAATCGACTGGAGAACGGGAATCAGAATCAACCCGCGTACGAGCGGCGTGTTGCCGAAGTGGACTGTGCCCATTCCCGGCTCCACGATCGGCGGATTCTGCCGATCCAGCTCCACCATGTAGCTTCGCATTTGTGGGGAGCGCAGTCCGGCGGTGATCGGCACGTTGGCCGTGTCAGTCGGATTTCCGGCGTCGTCGGCGAGAATCATCGGCACGCCTGATTCCCTGATGTGCCGCGAGAGATCCAAAAGGGCCGCGTTCGCAGCATCGGGATTGGGGTCGCTCAGTCCGTTGTAGACGCGGGCGTACATAAGACCGACGCGGGACGCCTCGAGTCTCAGCTCGTGTACCACGGTGCGCGTGTAGATGATGTACCAGACGAGGAGCGCGACAACGCCGATCGAGATGAGCGTTACCGGAGCGAGCCGGCGCATCGTTCAGCCGAGGCGCTGTGCGCCTAAATAAGTACTGAGCGCAGTGGGGACGCGCACGCTGCCATCCTCCTGCTGATGGTGCTCGAGAATCGAGGCGATGACGCGCGGAAACGCCAGCCCCGAGCCGTTGAGGGTGTGGACGAAGCGCGGCTTCCCCCCTTCAGCGGGTTTGTACCGGATATTGGCACGACGGGCCTGGAAGTCCGTGAAGTTGCTGCACGACGAAACTTCGAGCCACTTCCCGACCCCCGGCGCGTACGTCTCGAGATCATACGTGTGCGCGCTGGCAAATCCCGTGTCGCCAGCTGCAAGACGGACTACCCGATACGGCAGCTCGAGCAGCTGCAAAATCTTTTCAGCGTGTCCCGTAAGCAGCTCGAGCTGGTCGGCCGAGGTCTCCGGCGTGGTGTAGCGCACGAGCTCGACCTTGTCGAACTCGTGGACGCGGAGCAAGCCGCGAGTGTCCTTCCCCGCCGAACCCGCTTCACGTCTGAAGCATGCGGAGTAAGCCGTGAAGCTCTTTGGCAGATCCGCCTCTGAAATGATTTCGTCGCGATAGAGATTCGTGACGGGAACCTCCGCCGTCGGAATCAGAAAGGCGTCCTCGCCCTTCAGCGCGTACATATCGTCTTCGAATTTCGGAAGCTGCGCGGTGCCGATCATGCTGGTGCGATTGACGACCACCGGAACCCACACTTCATGGTAACCGTGATCGCGCGTGTGCGTGTCCAGCATCAGGTTCATGAGTGCGCGCACCAGCCGTGCGCCGAGTCAGCGAAAAACGATAAAACCCGAGCCACTGATCTTGGCGCCGCGCTCGAAATCGATCAGCCCCAGTCG
>JBKOVX010000055.1:0-10871 GCA_046724115.1 Gemmatimonadota bacterium
CGATCCGAATCCGGGGCGCGACTTCACTGACCGGCGCCAATCAGCCGCTGTTCATTGTGGACGGTCAGCCGATCGACAACTCGACCACGTCAACGCAGGGCGGCAACCAGGGTACGGTCGCGACGAATCGCGCTTCGGACATTAATCCGGAGGACATCGAGTCGATCGAGATCCTGAAAAGCTCGGCGGCGGCCGCCATTTACGGCGCGCGCGCATCGAACGGGGTAGTCGTGATAACCACGAAGAGCGGTCATGCCGGCCCCACTCGCTACAGCCTCACGTCGACAGAGACCTGGGACAAGCCGCGGATTCCGAACATGCTGCAGCGCAGCTATGGTCAGGGCTCCAACGGTGTCGACGCCGCTTGCGGCGGGCCTGACTGCAGGGTTACCGCGCTCAGCTGGGGCGCGCCGCTCGCGGGCGGCACTCCGGTCTACAATCACGAGAACGAGCTGTTCGACACCGGGCTGACTGCTGACAACAACCTGCAGATCTCGGGCGGAAACGATCGCACCACTTTCTTTGCATCGGGCGGACTCACCAGTCAGGACGGCTACTTCAAGGGTCCGAACAACAGGTACAATCGCGCCACCGCTCGACTCAAAGGATCGCAGGTAGTTTCCTCGAAGCTCACGATCGGCGGAAACTTCAGCTACATCGACGATCGCGGAAAGTACATCCAGAAGGGTTCCAACACTTCCGGCATCATGCTCGGCGCGCTTCGTACGCCTCCCAACTACAACAATCTGAATACGTATACCGCCTCAGGGCTACAACGGCCCTACCGCTTCCCAGAGCCGACCAGCGTCGCGGCTATGCAGGCCAACGCGTATTACGACAATCCATTCTTCGTTCTGGACAATCCGGGCAATCGTAGTGAAGTGGGCCGCTCGGTATCCAACGTCAACGCCGACTGGAACCCGCTCGAGTGGCTGAACGTCAAGTACACCCTCGGCGCGGATTACTACAACGACTCGCGGCTGCAGGCGCTGCCACTCACGTCAGCCACCGACAAGCGCGGCAACGTCATTCGCTTCACCGCGAGCAACCTCGAGATCGATCACAACCTGCTCGCCATAGCGCGACACGATTTTGGCACGAGTCTGAACGGGACGTTCACGGTCGGGCAGAATCTCAACTCACGCCGGTACCGTCAGCTCGCCGACGAAGGCGATGGGCTGATCGCGCCGTCTCCGCTCGCCATCCAGAACACAGTCAACAAGGGCGCGAGCAATCTGCTCAATCTGGTTTTCCCGTTCTCCGGGACCGCCGAATTCCGGTCGCTGGCGCACATCGAGTCGTATTTCGCGCAGGCGGAGCTATCGTGGCGCGATCAGCTGGTGGTGAACGCCGGAATCAGAAACGATGGATTCTCGACGTTTGGCGCATCGACACGCCGTCACAACTTCCCGAAAGCGTCCGCCGCCTGGACTTTCTCCAATTTCCTGGGCAGCGGGGCGACTGGTCTGCTCAACTACGGCAAGGTTCACTTTGCCTACGGCGAGACGGGCAAGGAGCCGCCGTTGTATGCCGCGGTGACCACGCTAACCTCCGGTCAGACCTTCGGGTCGGGCTTTAACGATGCAATTCTTTCCTCGATCAACGGACAGGGTGGCCTGGTCACGAGCCAGACGCTCGGCAATCCGGCGCTGCGTCCGGAGCGCAATCGCGAGAATGAGTACGGATTGGATCTGGGGCTGCTCGGAAACAGAATCGACATGTCCGCCACGTATTACACGAGACGTGCTGACGACGTGATTCTGGGTGTGCCGGTGAACAGTTCCGGCACCGGGGCGCAGTTCGCGATCAAGAACGCTGCTTCGATCACCAATAAGGGAACCGAACTCTCGCTCAACATCCGCCCGGTGACAACGCCTTCATTTGCGTGGGACGCCGGCGTGCTGTTCGGACAGAACAAGGGCCTGGTAAAGAGCCTTAATGGAGCCGAGTTCATTCCTTACAACAGCGAGGGATTCAACGGCGGAATCGGTTCTTCCACCGTCGGGTTCGCTCCTGGCGTCATCAGGGGTTCGGACTTCGTCCGCTGCGGCCGTGGTTTGATCCTCGCCGATGCGGCAAGCACCAACGTCGACGCTGTGTGCGGCGCGCAAGCCAACGCCAGACACGCCCTGTATCTCGACGCCACCGGCAGGCCGATCGTTGACAACACGGATCGGGTGATAGCCGATCCGAATCCCAAGTACACCATGTCGTACAAGACTGGAATTACGCTTTGGAACAAGCTCCGCGTTTCCGGCCTGCTGGATGTCCGGCGTGGCGGTCAGGTCTGGGATCAGACCCGCAGCGTGCTGAGCAACTTCGGAACGTCCGACAACACGTTGATCAGAAACCAACAGGGACAGTTCGGCAAGAACTTCCTGACCGATGTCTATCCATTCGTCGCCGGACCTGGCGTTGGCGTAGTTGCGTTCCACAATCTGCGCGAGTGGCAGGCGTGGTTCACCGGTGACGGCGGAGGATTCGGTCCCGTCGGCGCACAGGCGGTCGAGGATGGTAGCTACACGAAACTTCGCGAGCTCTCCGTCACCTACACATTCGATCAGGCGTGGGTGAGGTCTGCCACCGGCTTTTCGACTGTGGACCTGAGGCTTGGTGGACGCAATCTCAAGACGTGGACGAAATACAAGGGTTACGACCCCGAAGTAAACCTGGGCGGTGCGGAATACCTGACGCAGGGGATCGACTACTTCATCAATCCGCCGGTCCGCTCGTTCGTTCTTTCGCTCAGCTTCAACCGCTAACGCCCAGGAGAAATCAACGTGCTATACCATATAAAAAAGTTGAGCGCAGCCGCCGCGCTCACAGGCGTTCTCAGTGCGACGGCTTGCCACCTCGACTCTCTGACGGGTGGAGAGTTGAGCACCGATCCGAACAACCCGGTGACGGCCACGAATACGCAGATCTTCGTCGGCATCCAGTCGGCACTATGGGCGCTGTGGGGATCTGAGGCTTCGCGTGCCGCCGGTTTGTTCACCCAACAGCTGGCTGGTCTGGCGCGGCAATACGCCGCACTCGCCAACAATTACGCGATCACGACCAACGAGACGAACGGACTGCAACGCTCGTTGTATGTCTCGGGTGGCCTGGTCGACATCAAGAGGCTCGAGGACGGTTCGCTCGCGGCCAAGGATACCACTTTCCTCGGGATCGCACGTGTACTGGAAGGTGCGGTGATGGGGACCGGCGCGGATCTCTTCGGAAATCTCGTCTACAAGGAAGCGATAACCGGAAATCTCACGCCGCAGCTCGATAATCAGCTGGCGATTTACGACTCCGTGCAGACGGTGTTGTCGGCGGCTGTCGCGAACCTTTCCGTACCAACGAGCTCCAACAACATCGGTCCCCGAGCCGGGGATCTCGTCTACGGAGGAGATCGGGCGAAATGGCTGGCGCTGGCTCACACGCTGAAAGCCCGCTTCTATCTGAATACCGCCGAAGTGAGGCCCACTGCTTACGCCCAGGCACTCGCCGAAGCAAGGCTCGGTATCAGAGACGAATCCGGCACGTATTCCGGGGCGTTCACCGCGTCACCGGGCGAGCAGAATTTCTGGTATCAGTTCCAGATCGTCCAGCGGGGCGGCGACATGGGACCCGGAGTATTCCTGGACAATCTCCTCAAGTCACGGAACGATCCGAGACGGAGCGACTACTTCCAGCACAACGCCGCGGACCAGCCCATCGATCTGAGCGTTGCCCGCCTCGCTCCGGACTATCCGCAACCCTATGTGAGCTACGACGAGAACACTCTCATCTGGGCGGAGGCAGCCTATAGGACCGGCGACCAGGTGACCGCGCTGGCGAAGTTGAACGAGGCGCGCGCTAACCACGGTATTGCGGCCGAAGCAGTGGCCGGGGCGGCGCTACTGAATGAGATACTCACCGAGAAGTATATCGCTGATTTCCAGTTGGGCGCGCAGGTCTGGCGCGATTACACGCGCACGTGCACGCCTAACCTGACACCGTCTGCCGCCGCGGCGAGCTCGCCGAGTGGAGGGAAGATTCCCGGGCGGTTGATTTACGACATCAGCGAGCTGAACACCGATCCGAACTACCCGGACGATTCGTCGATATTCTGGAACCCAGACGATCCGCCGAATGCAAGCTCCGACGGGACGGGGGCGGCGTGCCTGGGACGGTAAGATCCCTGTTGCTGCTGCTGCCGTGCCTTGCGTGTCAGAGGTACGTGCCGGCGGATCTCACTCCGCCGGCACGAGGAAGCGATGTGCGCGTCAGCCTTAACGCTGATGCCGCTTCGAATTCATTCGAGCGGATTGGCTCGCGAGTCTCGCAAGCCGAGGGCAGGTTGCTGGGCGCAACTGATTCGACTTTGGCGCTCAGCGTAACGGATGTCACGCGAGTAAACGGACTCGAGGATGCATGGAACGGCGACACTGTCGTATTTCACAGGTTCCAGATCGCTAGCGTCGAACGGAGGCAAATCTCGCGATCACGCACGTTGCTCTCTCTCGCTGCTTTCGTGGTTGGAGGGATCGTCGCTCACGCCGGACTTAGAGGAGGAGACAGGCCTGTAATCGGGCACCCGACACCTGGGGACGGCAACTAGTCGCAGCAGGCGCAGGACGCTTGAAAAAAAAACACGGTCTCTATTCGTTGTGCCTACAGTCGACTCGCAGCGGCTGCTGGAAGCCCCTCAACGATTAGAGACCGCGTTTTTTATGACGGGATCATGAAATCTTTATGACACCGATGTCAAGATGGGTTGCTGGAAATGTTTGGGATTCGTCTTTGAGGTATGGTATGGACATCATTCCTCGCACTCCGTCGCGTGGGTCTGGCGGCGGCCCTGATCGCTCTTTCCCCCGCTATCGGCGCCGCTCAGGCCGCCATCCCGCACCTGGGGCCAAACGCTCCCAAGGATTCGCCCGTGCAGACGACGCAGCAGTGCGTTTGGGTGGCGATGGATCGAGCGATGCAGCCCTACATCGCGCAGGCGAGGGCAACCTGGCCGCAAGCGCGACGCCGCTATCTTGCCGGCCTCCCGCCGCGTCACACTTTTTTCGTGACCGCGCTCCTCGTCGACGATCAAAATCGCCGCGAGCAGGTTTTCATTGCGGTCGATGGCATTCGTCAGGGAATCATCAGCGGTAAAATCTGGAACCGGGTCGACGTTGTCCACGGCTATGAGTTGGGCGACTACTACTCGTTCCCGGAGTCGGAACTACGCGACTGGCTGATCGCCAAGCCCGACGGGACCGAAGAAGGGAACTTCGTCGGCAAATTCCTCGACGGCTACGAGCCCCCGCGCAACTGTATCAGTAATACAGTCAGCGACTGAAACCTGTCGTTCGCCCGCGACTGATCGGGGAAACCCCTAATCCAGGGGGTCGAACAACAAAAATTGGCGAAAATCTTGCCATATATGCCAGTCCAAACCTTCGTGGGCTGGTATGCACCCAGTTTACAGGATAGACGTCGCACGCAAGCTGGTGACGCTGTACTGGAACGAGTTTCCAACAATGGCGCGCGTTCGAGAGGTTGTCGAAGAAGCAATCGCCGACCCGGAATTCCATCCGGGTATGAACTTTCTTTGGGATCGCAAACCGGGCGAACCCAACACCGCCACGATCGATTACCTGCGTGAGGCCGTCTACTATCTGCAGGTGATGGCAGAGGAGATCGGGCCACACGCGTGGGCAATCGTGACGCACAATCCGGCGGATTACGGTCGGGGACGAATGCTGGAGGCAATGTCGGACCAGGGCAAGGTCACGATCCGCGCCTTCCCGAGCAGGGGAGACGCGGAAGAGTGGCTGCGCAATCCCGTTCGCTACGATGCGCAGACCGTGCACTTTCCAGCGCGGAATTCGACGCTGATGCATCCAGAAGCATTCTAGGGGCGAGGGGCGAGGGACTAGGGACGAGGGACGAGGGGCGAGGGAGAGCTGCGGACACAAGACGGTCAGCGCGTCAGGTCCAGCTCCCAATTCTGGCCGACGAGGTCCTTGCCGAAGCTGTGGTGACGCTCCTCCTTGAGCAGGCGAAATCCTTTGCGCTCGTAGATGCGACGCGCTGAGTCGAGAACGCTGTTGGTCCAGAGCATCATTTTCCGATAGCCCACCCGCCTGGCGAACTCGACGCACTCATCGACGAGTCGCGTGCCGATGCCGAGGCCGCGCGTGGTTGGCTCTACATATAGTAGTCGCAGCTGGGCGATCGTTGCCGATTTGCGGACGCAAAAGATCGAGCCCACGATCTCCCCATCTCGCTCGGCGATCCACGCCCGCTCCTGTTTGGCGTCGAAGTTCTGAACGAACTGGGCGAGGATCTCGGCACAGAGCGCCTCGAACCGCTCGTCCCAGCCGTATTCCTCGTAATAGATGATTCCCTGACGGTGCGTGATCCAACCGATGTCGCCAGGCCGGAGCGAGCGAATGGTGTACGGCGTGCGATTCTCGGCGGGCGCATCGAGGATTCGCTCGATCCGGTGCATCGATCCAATCAGCTGGGTGCGATGGTGCGAAGCGACCGGCTTGAGGATGTCGGCGAGCACGTCGCGCTGCCTGGTCTCGAGCGCCTCGAACGCTTTGCGGCCGGCCGGTGAGAGGGTCAGCGGTCTTTGTCGTCCGTCCGCGGCCACCGCTCCCTTGGCGAGCAACCCGCGTCGCTCGAATCCCCGCAGTATGCGACTCAGATAACCGGCATCGATGCCCAGCGCCTGAATGATCGCCGAGGCAGTGGTTTGATGGCGGTAGTAAACCTCCATCAGCACTCGGCCCTCGGCGAGGGAGAAAGGGGAATCGAGGTAACCGCGGTTCAGGACACCGATCAATCGCGTGTAGAAGCGATTGAACTCGCGCACCGATTCGATCTGGTGGCGGGTGTTGGCCGAGGTCTCGGAGCCCTTCGATCCCATGACCTTAGTCTCGGTCAGATAGTTGACGTTGTCAAGTAAAGGGGGAAGGGGGAAGGGGGAAGGGGGAAGAGCGGGAGGAAGGAGCAGAACTCGCGGCTAAAAAAAAACGCGCTCTTCAGAGCGCGTTCTTCACTTCCCTCTTCCCCCTTCCCCCTTCCCGCCTACGGCAATACGAACTGTACGGTCGTCTCGACCGGGAAGTTATTGCTCTTGAGAATGGCGACGGCGGTGAACGATCCGTGCTGGCCCTTCGAGCTCCAGCTCTCCTCGTAGATCGTGTCTTCCTTGCCCTTGAGAGTCTCGCTGCGCATCGCCGAGGTGAACATGCGCCCCTTGCTCCAACGCCAGATTTCCTTGCCGGTGAAATCCTTCACCACGAAATCGTGCGTCTGGCCGTCGGGGAATTGCAGCTCGAGCATCTTGGTGGTGTTGTTCTTCACGTTGAGAGTGAAGCGGAGCTTGTCGGCTTCGTCATTCGGTCTGCTGACGTCGAACGTAGTGACGATCGGCGCGCTCATCTCCGCATCGCGATGTTTCGCGGTGGCAATCGGCTTTTCGTTGTGTGAAAATGAGGGAGCCGCGGCGAAGGCGACTGATGCTGCGCACAGCAGCGGGAGAATGAGACGGTTATCCAAGGTAGTGAAATCGGTGAATCATTATGGGCGGGCGGGCCAGTCTCACATATTCGCGAGAAGGGCAACTTATCGACACTAAGACGACCGGTCAACACCGAAGTCACGAACTAACTTCGCATGAATCTTGGACTTGCATGAGCTGGAAATTTTCGGCCTCTCTTCGGAAATGAGGCATCCGTCCGCTTGTGAAAATCTTCACAAGCGGTTATTTTCATCGCGGAATGGATGACGAAAAGCGGTCCCAGCCGAGTCCCAAACAGGGTCTCTCCGGCGCCGATTTCGCCGGCTTGGGAGTGCAGTTCGCGATCGCCATCGTCGCCTTCCTCTTCGCTGGACAATGGCTCGATAACCGACTCGGAACCAAAGGGTTGTTCACCATTGTCGGCGTCTTCGTGGGAGCCGCGGGAGCGTTCTACATCATGTACCGCAGGATCAGTGCGGCGCAGAAGCGGGACGACGAAGAGAGAGCCGGGAAGCGGGAAGAGGGAAGCGGGAAGCCGCAGTGGTGAGGGGAGTGGTGAAGGAAAAGCGCGCGCTGGGAGTTTTTGCCGGCGTCTCCGGCGCGCTGATTATCGTCGCGACAATCATTCTGCGGACGTACTACCGGACGGTCGAGCAGCATGACGCGATGCTCGTTTCAGCTGGACTGGCTTTCGCAGTACAACTCGGCTCCTATGCGCTGCTGAGACCGGCGCGGCCGGGGCGTGGCGCGCCTGGCGAGTTGCTGCTGCGGTGGGGAGTCGGTGCGGTCCTCAGGTTCCTGGTGCTGGTGCTGTACGCGCCCCTGGCGAGGATACTGAATATCTCGCTCGAAGCGGCGCTGGTGAGTCTGGTGACGTTCTTCTTTCTGACGATGATGGCCGAACCGCTGCTGCTCGAATATGATCGCTGACCAAAAAGACTTCATCACTCCGCATATCACCGACGCGCACACGCTCGACTACCCGTGCTTCGCCGATGCACCGCACTGGTATCAGCGGATAATTCCACAAGCTTGCGAGTACGAGCTGCCGCGTTGGGACCCGATCCACATCGGGCGCTTCGCTCTCGACATCTCGCCGACGCGCCACGTCGTCATGCTCTGGGTCGCTGCGCTGCTCTGCATCATTACCACACTGCTGGCGCTGCGGGCACACAATCGACGGACGCGCGAGGGAAGGGCACCGGCCGGACTCGGAAACGGGCTGGAAGCGCTGGTTCTGTATCTGAGAAATGAGGTAGTGCTGCCGAACGTTGGGCCGCACGGTAACGCGTTCGTTCCGTACCTGCTGACGCTCTTCTTCTTCATTCTCTTTACCAACCTGCTCGGCCTGATCCCCTACGGCGCCACGGCGACCGGCAACATCTCGGTCACCGCGACGCTCGCCGTGATCACGTTCTTCGTGATCGAGATCGCTGGTATCAAAGCGCAGGGAGCCGGTTACATCAACACCATCGTCTTCTGGCCCCACGACATGTCGCTGGGGATGAAGCTGTTCATTTCGCCGATTTTGACGCCGATCGAGATCATTGGCAAGCTGACCAAGCCGTTCGCGCTGGCGATCCGACTTTTCGCCAACATGGTGTCGGGGCACGTCGTGCTGCTGGCGCTCATCAGCCTCATCTTCACGTTTTCAAGCTGGATTCTGGTGCCGGTACCAATCGCGATGGCGCTCGGAATCTCGCTGCTCGAGATATTTGTCGCATTTCTGCAGGCGTTCATCTTCACGCTTCTGTCCAGCGTCTTTATCGGACTGATTCGGGAAGGTGGGCACTGACGCGGGGAGTGCTCGACCTCGCGTAGGTATCCGGCCGAGCTGGCTGGAGAATTCCGTTGGGGCGAGAGCTCCGCTGACGGATGGCGATTTCGTGATCGCGAGCATGACAAATCACGATTGTCGAAAGGGGTAAGAAAATGCATTCGATCTTTCCGCTGCTTCAGGCTGCCGCCACGTACTCCCGCGAGTATACGGGCGCGTGGGGCATGCTCGGCGCCGGCATCGGCGCGGGTCTCGCCGTAATTGGCGCGGGCATCGGTATCGGACGTCTCGCCGGCCAGGCAATGGACGGCATGGCTCGCCAGCCCGAGATGGCTGCGCGGATTCAGACCGGCGCGATCATCTTCGCCGCGCTCGTCGAGGGAGTCGCGCTGTTCGCGGTCGTTATCGCCTTCCTGATTCAGGGTAAGTTCTAGCTCGATGGATTGTGGGCCGCGGCGCTGGTTGCGCCGCGATCCGCGATCCGGATTTCGAAGCGCCAATCTGCGGCGGGCTCGCCGCTCAACAAAAAAGTATTCATGCAAACC
Organism: Gemmatimonadota bacterium; assembly: GCA_046724115.1. Classification (GTDB taxonomy): domain Bacteria; phylum Gemmatimonadota; class Gemmatimonadetes; order Gemmatimonadales; family Gemmatimonadaceae; genus UBA4720. The sequence continues at coordinate 9,815 of JBKOVX010000055.1, forward strand.
TTGATCTTCGCACTTCTCCAGGCAACACACGTCGCTCCAGAGGAATCAGGCCAATCAGCCAACCTTCTGTCGCCGAATGGCGGGCTGGTGTTCTGGACGCTAGTCACCTTCGTCTTCGTTCTGATCATCCTCGGCAGGTTCGTCTTCCCCAAGATCACCGCCGCCGTCGAAGCGCGTGAGAAAGCGCTTGAAGAGGCGATCGAAATGGCAAAGCGCGATCGCGAGGCGGCCGCCAGGGCGCTGGCCGAACAGCAAGCGCAGATCGAAGCAGCGCGAAACGAGGCTCAGAAGATCATCGCGGAAAGCAGACAGGTCGGCGAGAAGGTCCGTACGCAGATGATCGAGGAGACGCATCAGCAGCAGCAGCAAATGCTCGAGCGCGCCCGCCGCGAGATCCAGCAGGAAAAGGAGCGCGCCATCGACGAGATGCGTCGCGAGGCAGTCGAGCTCGCCATCGCCGGCGCGAGCAAGGTCATCGAGAAAAATCTCGACGATGAGTCGAACCGGAAGATCGTCGAGAGCTTCCTCTCCTCGATTCCTACCGGCGGAGCGAGCCGCGCATGAACGAGTCGACGATCGGCCGCAATTACGCCGAGGCGCTGCTTGCGCTGGCGCGCAAGAGCGGGGACGTCGAGGAATGGGGCGAGCTGCTCGAGGGCATCGCCACGGCGATGCGCGAGGATCAGACGCTGAGAACGTTTCTCGAGTCGCCCAAGATTGCCGCCGCGCAGAAGAATGCGATCATCGAGCGCGCATTGGGACGCAAGGCTCCCAAGTTTTTCGTCCGCTACATCCAGACGGTGATCCAGAAGCGTCGCCAGATGCTCATTCCTGACATCGCGATCGAATACCAGGGCCTGATCGACGAGGCCGAGAATCGTCTCCACGCCAACGTCACTGTCGCTCGCGAGCCATCGGGGCCCGAGAAGGACGCGCTGGCGCGCCAGCTCACCAGACTCTTCGGCAAGCGTGTCGTGCCGCACATCGCCGAGAACCCGGCGATCCTCGGTGGTCTGATCGTAAAGGTCGGCGATACGGTGATGGACGGCTCCGTTCG
>JBKOVX010000297.1:0-5687 GCA_046724115.1 Gemmatimonadota bacterium
CAACCATTCTCATCATTGCCGGCACTGAGTCCTCACCGCTGGGACGGGCAGTCTCCCGACACGGCGTGTCAAACGCTGACGCGTGGCCTGCGCAGCGAGGGCATCTTCACGCCGCCGAGTCTCGAGGGAACGATAGTGATGCCGTCGAACATTGGCGGCGCTCACTGGGGTGGGGTTGCCTTCGATCCGGTGCGACAGATCGCGGTCGTTCCGGTGAATAGACTCGCCGCGGCGGTTCAACTGATCCCTCTCGCGGGAGTGAAGCTCGACACGCTGTGGGAGTCTCACTCCCGGATGGGTTACGACTACACCGTGATGCGGGGCACACCGTACATCATGCGTCGCCGTATTCTTTTCGTTCCGCCGCGAACGCCGTGCACGCCGATGCCGCCGGCGGAATTGGTGGCGATCGATCTGAAGAATGGGACAAAGGCGTGGTCCACGCCGATCGCGCCCAATCTTGGCGGCGCCATCGCCACGGCGGGCGGCCTCGTCTTCATGGCAGCGACGATCGATCGGCAGCTCCGCGCGTTCGACATCGATACGGGTCGGGAAGTGTGGCACGCCGACCTTCCCGCGTCGGGCAAAGCAACGCCCATGACCTATCGCGGGACAAATGGACGACAATACGTCGTCATCGCCGCCGGTGGCGACGGTGATACGTGGGGCGCCGGCGACTCCATAATCGCGTTCGCGCTCTCGCGTTAGAGACGCAACGAAGTCACACCCGTCGGGAAGTCTTTTGACATGTCGATTGGACGTTGGGGCGCTGTCGCATCAGCGATGCTCGTCATTGGGTGCGTTGGACACTCATCGAGCGGACCAGTGCCGATCTCCGAATCATGGCAGAGCGCGCCTCCGATGCTGCACGCGCGCTCGGCGCACGCCGTTGTCAGCACCGGAGATGCGATCTACGCCATCGGCGGCACCGGGGAACGCGGTGCGGTGCTGGACGTCGAGCGATTCGATGGCAGTGTGTGGCGGGATGAGACGCGATTGCCCGGTGAAGGTCTCAATGCACCCGCCGCCGTTGCGATCGGCGATCGCATTTATGTCATTGGTGGCTTCAAAACAGTCACCAACGTGCCGACATCCGAGGTGCTCATTTATGACACGCGAAGTCACGCCTGGAGCAGCGCTGCTCCATTGCCGGCGCCGCGGGGCGGCCACGCGGCGGTACTCCTCGACGGAAGGATTCACGTCATCGGTGGCGGAAACTCGCGATCGACCCTCGCCGATCATTCTGAATATGATCCGGTGAGCAACTCGTGGATCGATCGAGCGCCGTTGTCGCGCTCGAAGGGAAGTCCAGCCGCAGTGGCGTTCGACGGAAGGCTTTACTCGATTGGCGGACGAAGCGGCCCCGGCGATTTTGGCGATGTCGAGATCTACGATCCGTCGAGTGATCGTTGGAGCGCGGGTCCGCCGATCGAGCCGCGCGGAACCGCTGGTGCGGCGGTGTATTGCGGGCGCATCTACCTATTCGGCGGCGAGTCGCAGGCGAAGAAGTCGACGCTCGCCGAGGTTCTGCGGTTCGATGGGAAGCGCGGCGTCTGGGAGCAGGCCCAGCCGATGCCGGAGCCCCGCAACTACGCGCGCGCCGTTGTCCTCGACGGTTCGGTGTATCTCGTCGGCGGCAATCGCGAGGTCGCGATGAGCCATTCCGCGGCTGGGAGCACGCTCGTAGAGAGGTTCACAGCCTGTCGCGATCGTTCATGAAAGTTTGAGGTTGCAGTGCTAATCGGCGGGTCGTCGTTTCTCCAGCTATGAGCGATACCTCGCCCTCAAGACGCAAAATCGCGCCGCATCTGATTCTTTGGATGCTGAGCTTCGTCGCAATCGCGCTCATCGGTGGATCGTTGATGATCGACCTGAGTGGTGTGTCACCCGCCGATCGGTTCGTCGTCTCGCGCTGGTCATTCGCCGGGCTGCGCATCTATCTCTGGCTGGAGGGCATAACACTCGCTGCGTTGGTTACCGCACTCGGCGCGCACATCATCTCCACTGGCTTCGCAGTCGCTCGTGGTGACACGTCGCGTTTGTTCGGCGACACGATCCGCCTCGATCCGAGAATGCCGCGACAGATGGGCTACGTCTTCGTACTACTCGGCGCGAGTCTGGTCGCGCTTTCACTGACCACGCTCGTACTCCTCAACTCCTGCCGCTACATGAGGCTGATCTAATCGGGAATTGGTCGTCACTCCTCAATTAGTCCGCATTCCTCAATTAGTCCGCACTCCGAACTGATCTGTTAGTCCGCAATCCTCAATCGATCGTTCGACACCGAACATTTACTTGTCCTAAACATTGTGAGCCGGTACCGGCATTTAGCGTTGGTGTACGCAATCCTGACGCTAATCAACGGACTGCATGGCGACCGCACTCGAGCAGCTCTCTCCGACAAATCAACTCGCCTACGACCTCCGGCTGCTTTACCAGCTGTTCGAGGAGGCACAGCGCTCGCGCGTTGCGCACGGCGAACGGTTGCGGGCGATTTTTCAGGGACGAACCAGCGCCGGCGGTGAAGAGCGGCCGGAAAAAGCTGACTCGCTGCTGAAGACGATCGCCCGCGGGAACACCGTCGGCGCGCCGAGGGTTCTCGAGAGAGCGTACGCGAGGGCGGCGGGTGATGAGGCCGACGCCGCCGAGACGCTGCGCGAGGTGATCGAGATGCATCCGGCGTGGCCGTGGCTCTCGAGCAAGAAAGGAGTTGGTCACTTGCTGGCGGCGCGGCTGCTTTCGCGCCTCGACGTCACGCGCGCAAAAACTCCGTCAGCATTCTGGGCCTACTGTGGGTTGGCGACGATTCCCGGAATTGCATATCGCTGTGGCCGCTGCAACCTGGAAGTCGCATACCCGGTCGGCTACAAGCTCCACGAGCCTCACTACGCTCGCTCCGGTTTGCGCGAATGCACCGGACGACTCGAGTTGGTGAGCGGTGAGCAGTCTACGCGCGTCGCGCCGCGGCGCAGCGCGCTCGGCGGCCGCCGCAGCTACGATTCACACGCGCGTAAGTCGTGCTATCTGATTGGAGTATCGCTGCTCCGCTGTGGCAGCGATTACAGAGTGTTTTACGATTCGGAGCGTGCGAGACTGACGGGCCTTCGTCCGGGATGGACGCCGCGGCACAGCCACCTCTCGGCGCTCCGTCGAATGGAAAAAGCATTCTTGCGCGATCTCTGGCTCGCCTGGCGCCGGGCCGTGAATCTTTCCGTAGTGAATTCGTACTTCCCGCGATTGTAATTGCAGCCGCTTCAGCGCGATGTCGTGTTAACCGAGCCTATGTCTTTTGAGACACCCAATCAACCCGAGCGTATTACGGTTAGCGCGGCCGCGCTGAAGCGGAGATGGTTTGGAACCGAATACGATCTGTACTACCACCGCAAGCAGAAGTAACTGCGGCCACGATCAGATCTGAAAGCGGTATCCGGCTTTGCGTACGGTGAGCAGATGCCTGGGTTGCGCGGGATCCGGTTCCAGCTTGTTGCGCAGACGCGCGACGTGCTGGTCGACGGTTCGTGACGTCACGCCGTTGCTGTAGCGCCAGACCTGGCGCATCAGCGTCTCGCGCGAGACGATGTCGCCACCAGATTCGATAAGGAACGCCAGAAAATCGAACTCCATCGGGCTGAGGTCGATCGTCCTCCCGCCCCGCTGCACCGTCCGTGTTCTCAGATCCACTACTACATCCGAGAAGCGGTGCATCGAGTAACGGTGCGCGCCGTCGCCGTTTGTGGCGTGCGTCTTTCCAGGGTGCGGGACGCGCCGCATGATTGCCTCGACCCGCGCCAGAAACTCGAGCACTCCCACCGGCTTCACGACGTAATCGTCGGCGCCGATTCGGAAGCCCTGCACCTTGTCCACTTCCTGGTCACGCGCGGAGAGAATGAGAACCGCCGCGTCGCCACCCGTCGTGCGGTAGCGGCGTAGCACCTCGAAACCATTCAGGCTCGGCAGCATCAGGTCGAGCACGATCAGGTCCGTCTCGTTGTCGATCAGCCACGCGAGGGCGTCTGCGCCGTCGGTGATGCAGTCGACCTTGTAGCCCTCGATTTCCAGGCTGGTGCGAAGTCCAAGGGCGAGAGTCTCGTTATCCTCGATTATCAGTATCGAGCGTCCGGGGGCATGACCATTCTCGGACGGTTGCGATGCGTGCGTCATACCGTGCTCCCGTTTCTGTTGCGCTGCAGGTTTAGCGTAAATCGCGTCCCACCCGTCGGCCGTTCGGCGAGGTCGACGGTTGCCTCCATCGCCGTCGCCAGATCGCGGACGATCGACAAGCCGAGTCCGGCGCCGCCGGTGGAATCGTCCAACGTGCCGCCGAGTCTGACGAATGGCTTCCAGACGTTCTGGGCCTCTGAGGCGGGGATTCCCGGTCCACAGTCATCGACCCACAGCTTCACTGTACTGGGGTCGGTCCGCACGCCAATGGTGATCGTCTGACCGATCGGCCCGTACTTGGCCGCGTTGTCGAGGACGTTGATCAGAATCTGGCGAATGGCGCCCGGATCGCCGCGCGCGATCGCCGGTTCCGGAACATCGAGCATAATTCGCATCTTCCGGGCTTCCGCCATTGGGGTGAAGAAATCCGCCGCCGTCTCGGCCACGTGCACAACGTCGACTGGAGCCGCGGCGAGCTGCAGCTCGGGCTTCGCAGCGGCCAGCACTGAATTGGACAACGCAATCAGCCGATGAGTTTCACGCTCGATGATTTCCAGGGACCGCTCGCGCTCGTCTTCGGTACGGGTTCGGCCCAGACGGAGCAACTGGACGAACATCAGGATCTGCTGGAGCGGCGTCCTCAGCTCGTGTGAGACGTTGGCGAGGAAGCGCTGCCGCGAGTTGACCAGACGAATCTCGCTGCGCAGCGAGGCGAAGCCGGCGATAGCCAGCACGATGCTTCCCGCGAGCAGGAGAAGTGAGACCGGCACGTGCGACTCAGGGATCCCGCCGACAACGAGGAATTTTGCGATATCCGGTCTCAGCGAGACCCAGAATACGGTGCCGCCGATGAATCCCAGCGGCGATACGCCCTCATAGCCTGACCTGTAGCCAGCCTTCGGGGCCTGGTAAATCAGTCTGCCCTTGTTGTCGGTGATTGTGAGCGTGAAAAGCGAATCCGACGGCATTCCTGAGGGCCACCGGCCGTGCATCATTTCGGAGTTCACCGTCTTGATCGTACTCTCGCTGGCGACGGCATGATAAGGCTTGTAAGGACGCCAGGTGCCCGAGGACGATGCGGTATCCTCCGTGTACCCCGGCACCATCGGCGGGAGCACGCGCACGACTTTGTACATCACGTTGTAGTCCGACGTGTCGCGCACGCCATAACACGAGCGGTAGCCGTAGACGGCGAGAACATTGCCCGCGGAATCAACGGCTGGAGCGTAGGAGACGGCTTCTCTCCCACTCGCTGCCTCGACGAACAGATATCCGAATCCAGCGGTCTTGACCCAGCGTTCGTTGGCGAGCTTCGGGAGGGAATCGCGGATGATCGGCTCGATTGCCGGGTCGGGTCGTGTCGCTCCCGCATACTGGACCTGGCGAGACGGAAGATCCACGCGGAATCGGTAGATCGGCCAGCCGGCACTCGGGCCGCAGCGCTCCGTCGTGTCGGGAATCGCCGGGATGGCGGACGGGCCGGGCAGTACCGCGTTGTGCGCCCACGGTTCACTCGGATGCAGCTT